>NZ_JBFRGW010000001.1:0-233036 GCF_052115545.1 Microvirga sp. 2MCAF35 | reverse complement strand
CGAGTACGAAGACGTACGGAGAGATTGGCTGACCACCGTCTTGCCGATGGTCCGCGCAACGCTTGAAGGCACTCGTGCCCGAAATTGCCAGACTGTTCCGCGCAGCCAGAGCCCGGTCGGACGCTGCTTCGGACGGATTCGGGATGGTCTGTGCGACGGCGATGTGCGACAGTCGCGGCGGCTGTTTTCGCAACGGTTCCAAACGCTTAGGGCTGCGTCAGCGGCGAGCGCGTACGACACCGTTGTGTGACAGTTGGCATGAGAAAGTGCAAATTGCTCTTTAATTTCAGAGGCTTGGTGGAGCTGAGGGGATTCGAACCCCTGACCTCTGCAGTGCGATTGCAGCGCTCTCCCATCTGAGCTACAGCCCCGGTCGATTGAATCGAGCCAAGTGGCGGACGTTTTAGGCCCCTCGGCTTTGGTCTGTCAATCGGCCCGTGCGGGGCGGGAGACGGCTTCCCGGCGGGGTCCGGCCACGGGTCGAAGCGGTTATGGGTTGTTCAGCCCCGCTTCAATCGCTACATGAACGAAGCCGATCCCCCGACAGGTTTCCCATGCGCGCGCTTTTGAACGTCATCCTGCTGGCCCTGCAGCTCTATACCTATCTCATCGTCGCCTCGGCGATCCTGAGCTGGCTGGTGGCCTTCAACGTGGTCAACACCCGCAACGATGTGGTCCGCTCGATCTGGAATTTCCTCGACGCGGTGACCGAGCCGGCCCTGAGGCCGATCCGGAACATCCTGCCCAATCTCGGGGGCGTCGACATTTCGCCCATCATCCTGATCCTTCTGATCATTTTCATCCAGAACCTGATCGTCGACTACCTGATGCCGATCGCCTTCTAGGAAGGAGCCGGGCGTGCCCTGGAGCATCCGCCCCGACGGACTCGACGTCCGGGTGCGCGTGACGCCCAGGGGCGGGCGGGATGCCATCGACGGAATCGAGGTTCTCTCGGACGGCCGGCCGGTGCTGAAGGTCCGGGTCAGGGCCGTTCCGGAGGACGGGGCCGCCAACGAGGGCGTCCGGCGCCTGCTGGCGAAGGCCCTGAAGGTTCCGGCTTCGGCGGTGAGCCTTGAGGCGGGAGCCACGGCACGGCTGAAAACGTTTTCGATCTCGGGCGAGGGAGAGGCGCTGGCCGCCGCCCTTGCCGCACTGACAGGACGGATCCCTTCATGAGCGCCACCATCATCGACGGAAAAGCCTATGCGGAGGGATTGCGGTCCCGCATTGCCGGGGCAGTCGGGACCCTGGCCGGTCAGGGCGTCACGCCCGGCCTCGCGGTGGTGATCGTCGGCGAGGATCCGGCAAGCCAGCTCTATGTGAAGAACAAGGCGCGCCAGACCGTCGAGGTCGGCATGCGCTCCTTCGAGCACAAGCTGCCGGCCTCCACCGGCGAGGCGGATCTGCTCGACCTCGTCGCCCGGCTCAATGCCGATCCGACGGTGGACGGCATCCTCGTGCAGCTGCCCCTGCCGAAGCAGATCGACGCGCAGAAGGTGCTCGAGGCCATCGACCCGGCCAAGGACGTGGACGGCTTCCACCCCATCAATGCCGGGCGTCTGATGACCGGCGTGCCGGGCCTTGTCTCCTGCACGCCCCTCGGCTGCCTGCTGCTCGCGCAATCGGTGCGGCGCGATCTGTCTGGGCTCAACGCGGTGGTGCTCGGGCGCTCCAACATCGTCGGCAAGCCGATGGCGCAGCTCCTCATCGCCCAGAGCTGCACGGTCACGGTGGCACATTCGAAGACCCGTGATCTCCCGCAGGTCTGCCGCAACGCCGATCTCCTCGTGGCCGCCGTCGGCCGTCCCGAGATGGTGCGCGGCGACTGGATCAAGCCCGGCGCCATCGTGATCGACGTGGGCATCAACCGGGTGCCGAATCCCGCCTCCGGCGAGGGCAAGACCAGGGTGGTCGGCGACGTGGCCTATGCGGAGGCGGCCAAAGTCGCGTCCGCCATCACGCCGGTGCCGGGCGGTGTCGGCCCCATGACCATCGCCTGCCTGCTGCGCAACACGCTGGAGGCCGCCTGCCTGCGGCGCGGGCTCGCGATGCCGGCGGTGGATTTCGCCACTCCCTGAGCCGGCTGGTCAGGTCTGCGGCAGGCTTGCTCGTGTCTCGAAGTTTGTCTGGTAAATCCTACCCTCTTCGTCATGGCCGGGCTTGTCCCGGCCATCCCGATACAGTGAAGCGCTGTGCTCTTCGGATCGAGATCACCGGCACAAGGCCGGTGATGACGTGAGAGGGATCGGCAGCGCATGTCCGGCCAGACCGGTCAGGACGAAGGCAGAGCACGGCCGCTATGGCCGATAGAGATCCGCCCGCGACGGCGGCAGCCCCGATGGTCCGCGACTGCGCTTGGACACGAGGGTCTGGTTGACGCCCACGGCCGCGCGCTCGAAGGCGAGGGAGCAGCCGGCGAGGTAGAGAAGCCACATGCGGGTCTTTTCCGGCCCGACGAGCGCCTCGGCCTCGGCGCGGCGGGCGTTGAGGTTCTCCCACCACAGACGGGTCGTGCGCTGGTAATGCTCGCGCCAGGCCTCCACGTCGTGCACCTCGAAGCCGTGGCGTTCGAGATTGGCCACCGACATGCCCAGGTGATCGAGCTCTCCGCCGGGGAAGATGTAGCGGGTGAGCGCCTTGTATTCGGGTTTGAGCTTCCGGAACGCCCTGTCGCTCTTCTTGGCCCGTCTGGCGATGGTGTGGTGTAGATAGAGCCCGCGCGGTCGAAGCAGGCGATGCACGGCGCTGAAATAGGCCGGGTGGTTTCTGATCCCCACATGTTCGAACATGCCGATGGAGGAGATCTTGTCGAACTCGCCCTCCATCTGGGTGAAGTCCTTCACCAACACCTCGACCCGGTCCTGCAGCCCCAGGCGCTGCACTTTCGCCCGCGCCAGGGCGGCCTGCTCCTCGGCGAGCGTCACCCCGGTCGCCTTCACGCCGTAATGCTGCGCCGCGTGGCAGATGAGCGCCCCCCAGCCGCAGCCGATATCGAGCAGGCGCTCGCCGGGCTTGAGCCGCAGCTTGCGGCAGATCATGTCGAGCTTGTCCCGCTGCGCGCGGGCGAGATCGTCATGCCAGTCCGGTTGGAAATACGCGCAGGTATAAACCATCTCCGGGTCGAGGAAGAGTTCATAGAACGCGTTCGACACGTCGTAATGGTAGGCCACGTTCTGCTTGTTGGTCTGGGGCTTCCCGTCTCGCGCATCCGGCTTGTCCTCGACCCGGGCGAGGGGGCGCGGCATGTCGGCGGGTGCGCGCAGGAAGTGATAGGCGGTCTTGAGGGCTTTCAGCTTGCTCAAGGTCTTCAGGCGCCGGCCGGCCTTCTGCGGGCGCTGGGACGCGAGATCGAAGATGGTGCCGTTCTTGAGATCGAGCAGCCCCGCCACATAGGCGTTGAGCGCCGTATCGAGATTGGGTCGGCGCAGGAGCGCGGCGATCACGCTCTCGCGCCGAATGACGAGGCGCATGGCGTAGGACGGCAGATCCGCCGGAATCGTCGAGCCGTCCCATAATTCGAAGCCGAACTGAAGATCGAGCGCCCGATGCGCATCGCCCAACAGATCCCGGAACATGTCCAGTCGCGCGGTCTCGCCCATCCCAGCCATGAGCCCTCCTTTTCGGCGCAACGTAGCGGGAGGCCGGCGCGGGAACAACCAGTGCTTTCACAATCCGGCATTGCCTCATCGTCTAATCTGCCAGATTCGACAGATGCCTGAGTTTTTCGGGGTTCCGAACGATGTAGATCCCGACGATACGGCCGTCCTCGATGTCGATGGTCGTGGTCTGCACGATGCCGTCCTTCTCGAGGGTGACGAAGCCGGGCAGGCCGTTGATCAGCCCCTTGTAGAGAACCGGGGGCAATGCGTCTCCGCTCTTGCGCGCCACGCCCATGAAAAGGCCTGCGACCCTGCGGAAGCCGAAGAGCGGGTTGAGGGCCGCGTTCCGGATGCCGCCGCCGTCCGTATAGGCAACCACGTTTTCCGAAAGGAGGCTTTGCAGCGCCGTCAGGTCGCCGCTGCGGGAGGCGGCGAAGAAGGCGTCGGTCATGCGCTCTCCCTCCTCCCGGGCGACCGGATAACGCGGCCGGTCGGCCCGCACGTTCTTCCTTGCGCGGGCGGCGAGCTGGCGGCAGGCGGCGGGATCCCGGTCGAGGGTCGCGGCCACGTCCTCGAAGCCGAGACCGAACACGTCGTGCAGGAGGAAAGCCGCGCGCTCCAGCGGCGAGAGCCGTTCCAAGGCCATCATCAGGGTGAGGGAGAGATCCTCGCTCATGTCCTCGTCCCCCGCCGTTTCCAGAACCGGCTCTGGCAGCCAGGGGCCGATATAGGTCTCGCGTTTGACCCGCGCCGACTTGAGGATGTCGAGGCACAGGCGCGTGACGATCTTGGACAGAAAGGCGCCCGGCTCGCGGATCATGGTGCGGTCCGTCTGGTGCCAGCGGATATAGGCCTCCTGCACCACGTCCTCGGCCTCCGCGAGGGAGCCGAGCATGCGATAGGCGAGGCGGACCAGCCCCGGCCTGAGGGGCTGGAACCGGTCCGCCGCATCGCCGTCAGGCGGCCGCACGGCCTGCCTCGACCGGATGGACCGAGCGGAAGCCGATGGCCAGCCGGTTCCAGGCGTTGATCGCGCCGATCAGCAGGGTCAGGTTGACCTGCTCGGCGGGCGTGAAGTGTTTGCTCAGCTCCTCGTAATCCGCGTCGGGCGCGTGGGTCTCGGACACCAGCGTCAGGGCCTCGGTCCAGGCGAGCGCGGCGCGCTCGCGGTCATTGTAGAGGGGCGATTCGCGCCAGGCGTCGAGGAGATAAATCCGCTCCTCGGTCTCGCCACCGGCGCGGGCGTCCTTGGTATGCATGTGGATGCAATAGGCGCAGCCGTTGATCTGCGAGGCGCGGATCTTCACCAGCTCGAACAGGCTGTGCTCCAGGCCACTGTTCTTCAGGGTCTTTTCCAGCTCGATCATCGGCTTCACGGAGCCGGGAGCGACTTCGAAGGGAATCAACCGGGCTTTCATCGTCTTGGTCCTCATGTCTTGGGGTGCTGACGATGCTAAGACGAGGCGGCGATACCGAATGTGACATGAGGCTGAAAAATTTTCAGCTCTCCGGATTTCGCGTCGCGCTGACGGCCTTCCGCAGTCTGCTCAAAAGCCAAGGAAAAGCACATCGAGCGCCCGCTTGATGGCATCCTGATCGGCCGCGAGGGAGCCGATGGGGTGCTGCAGCTCGCGGAGGGGGATCGATGCCATGAGCGGGATCATCACGACGAGATCGCGCCCATCGAGACGCACCAGCGGAGTCAATTCGGTAAGAACCGGCGCCTCGCTCCTGGGGAAGAGCGGAGCCACGATGCGGGTGGCGATGGGCGCGAGCAGGTCGGATTGCAGGTCGACCACGAGCCGATTCGCGGGGCCGATCCCCGCGTAGACGTCGAATTGGCCCATCAGAACTGCCGGAACTCGTCCAGGGGCAACCCGTCCCGTTCAATCATCCCGTTATAGGCGTCGATGGCGTCCTTGTTGTCCTCTAGCCACCGCGCCTTCCGAGCTTCCGCAACGGAAAGAGCCAAGCCACTTTCGCAAGCCTGGGACACATTGATGTTCAGGGCTTTCGCCTCGGCCACAAGATCGACAGGAAGCGTGACATTGGTCGGGCGCCGGTCTCGCCCGGCTCCAACGGGTTTGGACATCGAACGATCTCCGAAAGCATATGCACACAATCTATGCGCATATGCGCCACGGGTAAAGCCGGCCCTTATGAAACGGTGCTCCGTCTCAATCGAAGAGACCATTGTCTCAGAAATCGCTCGCGATGCCCTTCACTTCCCAGTCCTCGTAGCGGACCGGCTCGAGGCCGCCGCGGCCCTGGAGTTCCTTCTGCCGGGCGATCTCGGCCGCGCGGGCGTCGATGTCGAGGCGGCGCCGGGCAGCCTCTTCCAAGGCTCGCTGGGCGGCTGGAGACAGGGGCTTGCCGGGGGCGGCGCCTTCAATCGGTTCGGCCGGAGGGGTATTGTCGTTCGTGCTCATGAGAGGCCTTATGCCAGATCTTCCTCTTGGGAGGGAGCTGGACCGTTCCCACATAGGGCGAAAGGATGGATTTCGTGCTGACCACGAGGTGGAGACCCCGATGAACACCGTCAAGACCGGAATGCTGCTGGCGGGCCTGATGGCCCTGTTCGGCGTTGTCGGCTATTTCCTGGGCGGCGGCACCGGCATGATGATCGCGCTGGGGTTCGGCCTGGCCACGAACCTCTTCGCCTATTGGAACTCGGATCGGCTGGCGCTCGCCGCCCATAACGCCGTCGAGGTCGACGAGCGCACCGCGCCGGAGCTCGTCCGGATGGTGCGCGATCTCAGCCGGCGCGCGGGCCTGCCCATGCCGCGGGTCTATCTCATCGACAATCCGCAGCCCAACGCCTTCGCCACCGGGCGCAACCCGGAGAACGCGGCGGTCGCCGCCACCACGGGCCTCCTCCACATGCTCTCCCACGACGAGGTGGCGGGCGTGATGGCGCACGAGCTTGCCCATATCAAGAACCGCGACACGCTCATCATGACCGTGAGCGCGACCATCGCCGGCGCCATCGCGACCCTGGCGCAGTTCGGCTTTCTCTTCGGCGGCCGGGGCGAGAACCGGCCGAACCCGATCGTGATGATCGGCACCGCCCTCCTGGCGCCGCTCGCCGCCATGATCATCCAGATGGCAATCAGCCGCTCGCGGGAATACGACGCCGACCGGATGGGCGCTGAGATCTGCGGCCAGCCCCTGTCGCTCGCCTCGGCGCTGGCCCGCATCGCAGGCGGCGTGGCGCATATTCCGAACCCGGACGCGGAGCGCCGTCCCGCCACCGCCTCGCTCTTCATCATCAACCCGCTCTCGGGCCAAGGGGTGGACAACCTGTTCTCGACCCATCCCGCGACGGAAAACCGGATTGCGGCCCTGCACGCTTTGGCGCAGGAGATGGGCGCGTCGGCGCAGCCGCCCGGCTTCTTCGCGCAAAGTTCATCGAGTCCGTGGGGTTCCGTCAGGGGCCCGAGCGGCGGCCCGGCCGGCACACGCCGCGGGCCTTGGGGTTAAGATTTTGGATCAATTGAGCGAACAGGCGGGCCTCGGGCCCCGCCGCCTGGCCTGGATGGCCGTAACGGAGACCCTGAAGCGGCGCGTGCCGCTCGACGACGTCATGGAGGAACTGTCACGGGCGGAAAACCTCTCCGCCCGTGACGAGGCGCTCGCCCGCGCCATCGCCATCGTGACCTTCCGGCGCCTCGGCACCCTCGGGCGTGCCTTGAGCGAGCGGCTCAACAAGCCGCCCAAGGACGAGCGCCTGATGCACCTCCTCGCCATCGGGGCGGCGCAGATCCTGTTCCTCGACGTTCCGGACCATGCAGCCGTCGACAGCGCCGTCGAACTCGCCCAGGGTGATCCCAAGCTCCATCACGCTGGCGGGTTCATCAACGCCGTCCTGCGCCGGGTCGCCCGCGAGCGCGAGCAGATCCTCGATGAGAACGATCCCTGGCTCGATACGCCCACCTGGCTGGAGGAGCGCTGGATCGCGCAATACGGCGAGACGCTGGCGACGAAGATCGCCGAAGCGCACCGGTCGCTCGCTTCCGTGGACCTGACGGTGAAGAGCGAGCCGGAGGCCTGGGCCGAGCGGCTCGGCGGCGTTCTCCTGCCCACCGGCAGCATCCGCCTCAAGGAGCGCACCGCCATCCGCGACCTGCCCGGCTTCGAGGATGGCGAATGGTGGGTGCAGGATGCGGCCGCGGCCCTCCCGGCCCGCCTGCTCCAGGCGAAGCCCGGCGAGCGCATCGCCGATCTCTGCGCCGCGCCCGGGGGCAAGACCGCGCAACTGGCCGCCGCCGGCGCCGAGGTGCTCGCCGTCGACCGCTCGGCGAAGCGGCTGCAGCGGCTGGAGGAGAACCTCGCCCGCCTGCATCTCAAGGCCGAGACCCGCGCGCTCGATGCGGAAAAGCTCGACGCAGAGCCCTTCGACGCCATTCTGCTCGATGCCCCGTGCTCGGCCACCGGCACCATCCGGCGCCATCCGGACGTGGCCTGGACGAAGTCCGAGGAGGATATCCGCAAGCTCTCGGGGCTTCAGTCCCGCCTGCTCGACAAGGCGGCGAACCTGCTGAAACCCGGCGGACGGCTGGTCTATTGCACCTGTTCGCTCGAAGCCGAGGAAGGCGAGCGTCAGGCGGAGGCCTTCCTCGCCCGCCAACCCGAATTCACCCGCAAGCCCGTCACGCCGGACGAGATCGGCGGCCTGTCGGAGTGCATCACGCCGCAGGGCGATCTTCGCACCCTGCCGAGCCAGCTGGCGCTTGCGGACCATGACCGCAGCGGCCTCGACGGCTTCTTTGTCGCACGGTTTGTGCACAAGGGTTCGTCGACAGGGTGAACGATCCCTTACCTGTTGTTAACCGGTCAGCAGGAACTCCTCACCTAAGTTGGCTGAGATTTGAGCGAACACGGGGAGCGCCACGGGTGGATTTCGGGCCGGATGGCTGGCGATTGTACAGGCTTGGCCTTCGCGAGGCGGGCCGTGCCATGCGCGAAAGCGCGGTCTGGAGCCTGTCCCGGCTCTCCAGCGCGCCCGTGCCCACGCGCCTGCTCTTTGCCCCCCAGGACCTGCGCACGGCCGATCCCACCATCGCGACGGACATCTATTCCGGGTTCTTCGCCTTTTCCGGCCGCGCCATCACCACCGGCGGGCGCTCGCCCTTTGCGTTCGCGCCGCCGAGCCGCGCCTGGGGCCAGGCGCTCTACGGCTTCGGCTGGCTGCGCCACCTGCGGGCCGCCGGCACGGCGCTCGCCCAGGCCAATGCCCGCTCCCTGGTGGACGAGTTCGTCACCTCCAAGCTCGGGGACAGGCGCATCGCCTGCAGCACGGAAATTACCGCGCGCCGGCTCATGTCCTTCATCAGCCAGTCGCCGCTGATCCTGGAAGGCGCCGATCACGCCTTCTACCAGCGTTTCCTGAAGCTCATCGGCCAGCATGTCCGTACCCTGGAGCGCCAGGTCCGCGCGGGCGCCCTGCCTTTCCAGCAGCTCATGGCGGCCATCGCGCTCTGCTATGCGGGCCTGTGCTGCGAGGGCCTCGACCGGAACCTGCGCCGCGCAAGCCGACTGCTCGCCCGCGAGCTCGAACGGCAGATCCTGGCCGATGGCGGACATGTGAGCCGCAACCCGCGCATCATGGTCGATCTCCTGTTCGATCTCCTGCCCCTGCGCCAGATGTTCGCCAGCCGCGAGGTCGATACGCCCGACGCCCTGCTCCATGCGGTCGACCGGATGCTCCCGATGGTGCGCCTGTTCCGGCACGGGGACGGTACGCTCTCCCATTTCAACGGCATGGGCGTGACGGCCGCCGACCATCTGGCGACCTTGCTCACCTATGACGACATGCGCAGCCAGCCGATCCACCACGCGCCCCATTCCGGCTACGAGCGGCTGGAGGCCGGGCGCACCCTGGTCGTGGCCGATGTGGGCGCACCGCCGCCGCGCCCGCTCTCGCAGGATGCGGGCGCCGGCTGCCTGTCCTTCGAGTTCTCGAGCGCCGCGCAGCGCATCGTGGTCAATTGCGGGACGCCCTATATCGCGGGCGACCCGATCATCCAGGCCTCGCGCTCGACGGTGGCGCATTCAACCGCGTCCATCGACGACATCTCGTCGTGCCAGATCGTCGACAAGAAGGGGAACTGGCTGCAGCGCCGGATGTCCGCCTGGATCCTGCGCCGCATCGGCCCCGTGGTCCTCGGCGGGCCCGAGCGGGTGAATGCGGAGCGCAGCGAGCGCGAGCACGTCCAGATTCTCGGCGCCAGCCACGACGGCTACAAGGCCCGCTTCGGCATCACCCACGAGCGGCGCTGGCAGCTCGCGCCCAAGGGCAACGTGCTGGAGGGCGAGGACAATTTCTGGAGCGAGGGAGGTCAGGCCGGGACGGCGCAGGCCGTGATCCGCTTCCATCTCGCTCCCGGCGTCAGGGCAAGCCGCGCGCAGAACGGCCGCGTGGTGATGCTGGTGCTGCCGAACCGCGAGGCCTGGCAGTTCTCGGCCGCTCCGGTCGAAGCGGAACTGGAGGACAGCGTGTTCCTCGCCACCGCCGAGGGCATGCGCCGCACGGAGCAGATCGTGCTCACCGTCCGCCCCGGCGAAATGCCCTCCGTGCGCTGGCGCTTCGAACGCCTGGCGCGAAGCTACAGCGCGGAGCAGCCGACCGAGCAGGGGCCGGAGCTGATCTGAGAGTGTCCCTTTGAAGAGGGCATGGAAATTCCCGATTGACAGCTATGATATATCTTGGCGATTATCGTGTCATGAACTCACGCTTCTCGACCGCAGCAGAACGACGTCAGCCTCGGCTAGCCGTGCGGGATGACGCGTCGCATCCGAGAAAGCGAGAGCCGTGAGAACCTGAACTTCTCCACCTTTCTCGATGCTCCACCACCCCGCCCACCTGTCCGGTCGGCGGGTTTTCTTTTGTGATATCCGGGAGATCCCCATGTCATCCCATCATCCGGTGGAATTTCGCCCCGCGCTGACCGAAGATGCCGACACCATCCGCGATGTCGTATGCGCCGCTTACGCTCGCTGGATTCCCGTGATCGGTCGGGAACCAAGGCCCATGAACGCCGACTACGAGCAGGCCGTGCGGGAGCACCAAATCGACCTGATGTCGATCGATGCCCAAGTGGTGGGGCTGATCGAGACAATGCTGCGCGAAGACCATCTCTGGATTGAGAACATCGCGGTTCGGCCCGACGCGCAGGGCCAGGGTCTGGGACGGCTCCTGCTGGCCCATGCCGAGCACCGAGCCGTCGAAGCGGGACGGGATGAGATCCGGCTCCTGACCAATGCGGCTTTCGAGGCCAATGTGGCTCTCTACAAGAAGACCGGATACCGCATTGTCCACCGCGAGCCCTTCATGGGCGGGACGACGGTCTATATGAACAAGACGCTCGGCCGATAGCCGGTTTCGGATTCTCGCCCTCCGCGCCGCTCCAAAGATGACTGAACGGCACACCGTGGATCTGGTATGATCCGGCGGTGTTGCGTTCCGATCCCTCGTTGCGATTGGAGCCGATCATGTCCTCCAAGTTCCATGCGAAGAGTGCCGATGCCTACGAACAGCTCATGGGGCGCTGGAGCCGGAGGCTGGCCCGGCCGTTCCTCGAATTCGCGGGGCTGGAAGCGGGCGAGCGGGTGCTCGATGTCGGGTGTGGGACGGGGAGCCTGACCTTCACGATGTCCCGTGTCGCCGATGTGGGCCGCATCGATGCGATCGATTTTTCCGAAGTCTATGTGGAAGCCGCCCGGCAGCGGAACTCCGACCCGCGGATCGCCATCGCCCAGGGGGATGTCTGCGACCTTGCCTTCGATGACGGCGGATTCGACCGGACGCTCGCTCTCCTGGTTCTCCATTTCGTTCCGGAATCGGAGCAGGCCCTGCGCGAGATGCGCCGGGTGACGAAGGCTGGCGGAACCGTGGCGGCCGCCGTCTGGGACAGCTTCGGCGGCATGCCGGTCCAGCGCATGTTCTGGGATACCGCAGCGGCTCTGGATCCTTCGGCGGCGAAGATCCGCGGCGAAAACTATTTCAAGCCGCTGACGCGACCCGGCCAGATGAAAGAACTCTGGACCAGGGTCGGCCTTGCCGATGTCACCGAGACCCCGCTGATAATCCGTATGGACTTTCAGGCCTTCGAGGATTTCTGGCGCCCCATCGCGGATGGCGAAGGACCGCTCGGACAATATGTGACCCGGCTCGACGCCGAGAGGCGCACGGCCTTCGAGCGCGGGCTGCGCGCAGCCTACGAGGCAGGCGAGCCTGATGGGCCACGATCCTTCGCGGCCGTGGCCTTGGCCTGTCGCGGCACCGTGCCGGAGGCGCGGCATCGGCGGTAAGGCGGCCATGCGGGCGCGGCAGGTTCCCATCCTTAGGCAGCCGTGGTATCGCGCCCGCATCTTTTTCCTTGAATGGAGCGGCCGCCATGCCGAGCGACCTCAAGCGCGTGTCCCGTGCTCTGCTTTCCGTATCCGACAAGACGGGTCTCGTGGACTTCGCCCGTGCGCTCTCCGAGCGCGGCATCGAGCTGGTGTCCACCGGCGGCACGCACAAGGCCTTGAGCGAGGCGGGCCTGCCCGTGAAGGACGTGAGCGAGCTCACGGGCTTTCCCGAGATGATGGACGGACGCGTGAAGACGCTGCATCCGTCGGTTCACGGTGGCCTGCTCGGCATCCGGGCGAACCCCGAGCATCAGGCGTCCATGCTCGCGCACGGCATTCAGCCCATCGACCTCCTGGTGGTGAACCTCTATCCGTTCGAGGCGACGGTCGCGGCCGGCAAGCCCTATGATGATTGCATCGAGAACATCGATATCGGCGGCCCGGCCATGATCCGCGCGGCGGCCAAGAACCACGGCGACGTGGCCGTGGTGGTGGACGGCGCCGATTACGCCTCCGTGCTGGATGATCTCGCCCAGCATGAAGGCTCCGTCACCCTGACCCTGCGCCGCCGCCTCGCTCAGAAGGCCTATGCCCGCACGGCCGCCTACGATGCGGCGATCTCCAACTGGTTCGCCGCCGAGATCGGCGAGGAGACGCCGCCCTTCCGGGCGCTCGGCGGCTCCATCGCGGAAGTCCTGCGCTACGGCGAGAACCCGCACCAGAGCGCCGCCTTCTACCGCACGCCGGAACAGCGCCCGGGCGTCGCCACCGCCCGCCAGGTGCAGGGCAAGCAGCTCTCCTACAACAACATCAACGATACCGATGCCGCTTACGAAGCGGTCGCGGAATTTGCGCCTGAGCGCTCCGCCGCCATCGTGATCGTCAAGCACGCCAATCCCTGCGGCGTCGCGGAAGGTGCTTCCCTGCGCGAAGCCTACGAGAAGGCCCTGCGCTGCGATCCGGTCTCGGCCTTCGGCGGCATCGTGGCCATGAACCGGCCGCTCGACGCGGAGGCCGCGAAGGCCATCACCGAGATCTTCACCGAGGTGATCATCGCGCCCGACGCGACCGAGGAGGCGCTCAGTATCGTGGCGGCCAAGAAGAACCTGCGCCTGCTGCTGGCCGGCAGCCTGCCCGATCCGCGTACTGAGGGCCTGACCCTGCGCACGGTCGCGGGCGGCTTCCTGGCCCAGAACCGGGACAACGCGGTGGTCGACGCCATGGACCTCAAGGTGGTGACGAAGCGTGCCCCCACCGATCGGGAGCTGGAAGACCTGCGCTTCGCCTTCCGGGTCGCCAAGCACGTGAAGTCGAACGCCATCGTCTATGCCAGGGATCTCGCGACGGTCGGCGTCGGTGCCGGCCAGATGAGCCGGGTCGATTCCTCCCGCATCGCCGCCTGGAAGGCCGCCGAGGCGGCCAGGGCCGCGGGCATCCCTGAGACCCTCGCGAAGGGTTCGGTCGTCGCCTCCGACGCCTTCTTCCCCTTCGCGGACGGCCTTCTCGCTGCGGCCGAGGCCGGCGCCACCGCGGTGATCCAGCCCGGCGGCTCCATGCGCGACGACGAGGTCATCAAGGCCGCCGACGAGGCCGGCCTCGCCATGGTGTTCACCGGCTACCGGCATTTCAGGCACTAAGCATCGGACGCAGAAGTGGGAACCGGTTCTGCGTGAAAAGATGCGAAAAGCGAGAGACGTGAAGCATTGTGCGGACCCTCGGGCCCGCACGCTGCGCCACCGCTTAGATCAGTTCGCCGCGAAGCAGTAGAAGAGCCCCGCGCCGCCGGTGCTCTTCAGGGCGTCCTGGCTGCAGCCGCCGCGCGAGGCGTGGGACGAGTTCCAGGACTTGGCCGGCGGCGACTCGTCCAGGCCCGTGCGGTCGTGATGTCCGAGCATGGCGGTTCCTTCCGCGCCGCTCTTCGTCCAGTTGCCGCAGGTCATGTCCTGGTTGCCCGCGAAGGCCGTACCGTCTGGTTGAGAGCCGGTCAGCATGTCGTGCTCATTCGGCTGGTCGCCCCGGCCCTTCACCGGATCTCCCTTCTCGGTCAGGGCCGTCTGCTTGGTGAGATTGTTGCTGGCGCCATGCAGGTCCGCCACGTCCTTGGCGATCACCACGCCCTTGGCGTTCTGCCAGGGCCCGCGCCCGATCCGGTCCTTGGCGTTGACGGCCGTGCCGCCGCCCGAGCCTTGAGTCGAGAGATAAGCCCGCCAGATCTTCCCGCGAATGCCGGCGGCTTCGGCCAAGGACTGGCAATGCCGGTCCGCTCCTTCGAGCCCGCCCAGATCCGCGCCCTTGCCGGAGCCGACGCTAGTGACGAAGAACGTGGTGTCCTGGGCGCTCTGTGCCTGAGCGGCACCCGTGGGAGCGAGGGCAAGCAGCCCGATTGCGGCAACGAGCCAGCCGCCATTCATGGTGTGCATTGTTTTTCCTCCTTGGTGGATCGAGACCGTCCTTGTTCGCGACGGACGGTTCCAGAGACAATCCTGACAGGAGAATCATTCCCTGCTCACGGCGTTTTGAAGGCAGGCGGGAGGGTGTGAATTCCCAATTGTGTGATCGGTCACGCTTCCTTGCGCAAATGCTCCACCAGTTGCCGTGCAGAGGGCGGGAGGTCCTTCAGGGAGCGGATGCAGAGGGTGAGGTCGCGGGCAGCCCATGGATCTTCCAGCTCGACCGGCACGATGGCCGTGGTGCGGGCGGCGCGGCGGGCGGTGGTTTCGGGCACGATGCCCAAGCCCACGCCGGACTCCACCATGCGGCAGACCGCATCGAAACTGCGCAGCTGCACCCGCAGGCGAATGGGCTTGCCGGTGCGGGTCGCCTTGCCGGCGAGGAAGCGCTGCAGGGCGCTCGCCCGGTCGAGGCCGACGAAATCGTGCTCCAGCACCTCGGCGAACGGGATACTGGCGCGGGCCGCGAGGGGGTGACCCTTGGGCACCACGAGCACGAAGCGGTCGCTGCGGAACGGATAGGTCTCCAGGCGGCCCGTATCGACGGTGCCGGCCACGATGCCGAGATCGCCGACCCCTTCGGCGATCAGGCCGACGATCTCGTCGCTCAGCCGCTCCTCCAGGTCGATGGAGACGTGCGGATGCTCGGCCAGGAAGGCGCCGAGGGCCTCGGGCAGGAACTCCGTGAGGGCATTGGTGTTGGAGAGGATCCGGATCTGGCCCGTCAGCCCGCCCGTATAGGTGCCCAGGTCCTCGCGCAGGCGCTCGGCCCCCGCTAGGAGAGCGCGGGCATGCTGGAGCAGGGTCCGGCCGGCAGGCGTCGGGGTCACCCCCACGCGGGTTCGCAGGAGCAGGGGGGCACCGAGGGACTTTTCCATGTTGCGGATGCGGGTGCTTGCCGCCGCCAGCGCCAGATGGGCCCGCTCGGCCCCGTGGGTGATGCTGCCCGCCTCGACCACATGGCGGAAGAGGCTCAGGTCCGTCAGATCGAATTGCATAGGTTTCCTTCGTCAACCGCGAAGGGAGATAAGAATAATTAAAAATTGTGCGATAAGCGACCCTATAGCAAACTTCGCGGCCGACGAAGTGTGTCTCCTGCCGCGCATCAGGCGGAAGGCGCATTGCGGTGTTGCCGCGCTTCCATTACGAACCGTTCCAAACTACGGGCGGCCGACGTCGCCGATCAGGAGTGAACACCATGGCTGAGGCGAAAGTGGCCCCGCGGCCCCTGTCCCCGCATCTTCAGATTTACCGGTGGAGCTGGACGATGGCGATGTCCGTCGCCCACCGCATCACGGGCATCGCCCTCTATGGCGGCATCGCGCTGTTCGCCATCTGGCTCGTGGCCCTGGCCTCCGGGCCGTCGGCTTTCGACGCCGTGCAATGGTTCTTCGGCTCGCCCCTCGGGTACCTGATCCTGTTCGCCTATACCTGGATCCTGATGCACCACATGCTGGGCGGCGTGCGCCACCTGGTGTGGGATTTCGGCTACGGCATGGAGCCGGAGCAGCGCATCAACATGGCCCGCTTCACCCTCGTCGGCTCGGTCGCGCTCACGCTGGCGATCTGGGTCGTCGCCTTCATCGCCTTCTAAGGAGCAGGATCCATGGCCGACAACAGGGCTGATACCCGCGTTTCCATGCGCACCCCGCTCGCCCGCGTGAAGGGCCTCGGCGCTTCCGGGCATGGGGTCGAGCATTGGTGGCTCCACCGCCTCACGGCGGTGTCGAACGTTCCCCTCATCATCTCCTTCGTGATCATCGTCGCGGCGCTGGCACAATCCCCGTCCTACCAGGAGGCCATCGCAGTCATCTCGCACCCGCTGGTGGCGATCATCCTGATCCTCGCGGTGGTCTCGGTCATGAACCACATGCGGCTCGGCATGCAGATCGTCATCGAGGATTACGTCCACGACAAGGGCCCGAAGATCGCGGCCGTCATCGCGAACAACTTCTACGCCGTGATCGTCGGGGTGGCTTGCCTCTACGCCATCCTCAAGGTCAGCCTCGGCCGCATCTTGCTTTAAGGAATTCACACATGGCTCAAGCAACGAACGGCGCCGCCGTCAACGGCAAGGCCTACACCATCATCGACCACACCTTCGACGTGGTGATCGTGGGCGCGGGCGGCGCGGGTCTTCGCGCCACCGTCGGCTGCTCGCAGGCGGGGCTTCGCACCGCCTGCATCACCAAGGTGTTCCCGACCCGCTCGCACACGGTGGCGGCCCAGGGCGGCATCTCCGCCTCGCTCGGCAACATGGGGCCGGACGATTGGCGCTGGCACATGTACGACACCGTGAAGGGGTCGGACTGGCTCGGCGACCAGGACGCCATCGAGTATCTCGTGCGCAACGCGCCCGCCGCCGTCTACGAGCTGGAGCACTGGGGCGTTCCCTTCTCCCGCACGGCCGAGGGCAAGATCTACCAGCGTCCCTTCGGCGGCATGACGACCGATTTCGGCAAGGGCACCGCGCAGCGCACGTGTGCTGCCGCCGACCGCACAGGCCACGCGATCCTGCACACGCTCTACGGCCAGGCGGTGAAGAACCAGACCAACTTCTTCATCGAGTATTTCGCCCTCGACCTGATGATGGATTCCGACGGCCGCTGCGTCGGCGTCGTGGCCCTCAACCAGTCCACCGGCGAGATCCACCGCTTCCGTGCCCACATGACGATCCTCGCCACCGGCGGCTACGGACGCGCGTACTTCTCGGCGACCTCTGCGCATACCTGCACGGGCGACGGCAACGCCATGGTGCTGCGCGCCGGCCTGCCGCTGCAGGACATGGAATTCGTGCAGTTCCACCCGACCGGAATCTACGGCTCGGGCTGCCTCATCACCGAGGGAGCGCGCGGCGAGGGCGGTTACCTCACCAACTCGGAAGGCGAGCGCTTCATGGAGCGCTATGCCCCGTCCGCCAAGGACCTTGCCTCCCGTGACGTGGTCTCGCGCGCGATGACCATGGAGATCCGCGCCGGACGCGGCGTCGGCAAGAACAAGGACCACATCTATCTCCACCTCGACCACCTCGACCCGAAGATTCTGCACGAGCGCCTGCCCGGCATCTCGGAAAGCGCGAAGATCTTCGCGGGCGTGGACGTGACCAAGGAGCCGATCCCGGTCCTGCCGACCGTCCACTACAACATGGGCGGCATCCCGACGAACTATCACGGCGAAGTGCTGACCCTGAAGAACGGCAACCCCGACACGGTGGTGCCGGGCCTGATGGCGCTCGGCGAAGCGGCCTGCGTGTCCGTGCACGGCGCGAACCGCCTCGGCTCGAACTCGCTCATCGACCTCGTGGTGTTCGGCCGCGCGGCGGGCCTGCGCTGCGCCGAAATCCTGGAGCCGAACGCCCGCCACGCGGACCTGCCGAAGAACGCCGACGAGCTCGCGCTCTCGCGTCTCGACAAGTTCCGCTATGCCAACGGCTCGACCTCGACCGCGGAGCTGCGTCTCCAGATGCAGAAGACCATGCAGAACAACTGCGCGGTGTTCCGCACCGGCGAGGTTCTGGAAGAAGGCAGGAAGCTGATCCACGACGTGTGGAGCGCCTCCGCCGACATCAAGGTCACGGACCGTTCGCTGATCTGGAACACCGATCTCCTCGAGACGCTGGAGTTCGACAACCTGATCGGACAAGCCGTGGTCACCATGGAAGGCGCGGCGAACCGCCAGGAATCCCGCGGCGCCCATGCCCGCGAGGACTTCACCGAGCGCGACGACAAGAACTGGATGAAGCACACGCTGGCGTGGCTCGACGACACCTCCCACAAGGTGACCCTCGATTACCGTCCGGTGCACACCTACACCATGTCGAACGACATCCAGTATATCGAGCCGAAGGCTCGCGTGTATTGATGATCGCGCGCATCCTGAGAGTGAGTTTAGCAATCATGCTAGGAACAACCATGCCACTCATGGCTGCTCCTAGCTCCTCTAAGCTTGATCTCGCAGGGTGTTGGACGAGAGACAAAAAAAAGGAGAGTAGTAGAACCGTCTATATACTCTGCTTCGGAAAGAGGCCCCTTATGAGCAGTACGCAATACTGGCTCGGGCGCTATCCGGAAGGTTTTAGTACGGACGGTCGCTACTCTGTGCGACGCAATGTTCTGACTATGCGTGGTCAGCGGGGAGAGGCTTGGATTGGTAAAGATGTAGAAGTCTGCACCTTTGATATCGAAGCGCAACCTGATCGCCTCGTTCTCTCAAATTGCTCAGCCAGTGGGACATATGAGCAGCAATGCCAAAACCCACAGGTCTCAAAAAATTCCGACGTTCTGGAGTGTCCCCAATGAGTTCACACACGCCAGAAACCAACCAATGCCTCACTTGATGAGACTCTGAGATGGCCCAATTCACCCTCCCGAAAAACTCCAAGTACACCGAAGGCAAGTCCTGGCCGAAGCCGGCCGGGGCCACCAACGTCCAGGAATTCCGCATCTACCGCTGGAACCCGGACGACGGGCAGAACCCGCGCATCGACACCTATTACGTCGATCGGGACGATTGCGGCCCGATGGTGCTCGACGCGCTGTTGTGGATCAAGAACAACGTCGACTCGACACTGGTCTTCCGCCGCTCCTGCCGCGAAGGCATCTGCGGCTCCTGTGCCATGAACATCATGGGCGGCAACACGCTCGCCTGTACGCTCGGTATCGACGATTGCGCGTCGGATTCCATCAAGATCTATCCGCTGCCGCACATGCCGGTGCTGAAGGACCTGGTGCCGGACCTGACGAGCTTCTTCGCCCAGCACGCCTCCGTCGAGCCATGGCTCCAGACGGAGACGCCCGCGCCGGAGACCGAGTGGCGGCAGACGCCGGAGGAGCGCTCCAAGCTCGATGGCCTCTACGAGTGCATTCTCTGCGCCTGCTGCACCACCTCCTGCCCGAGCTATTGGTGGAACGGCGACCGGTTCCTCGGTCCGGCAGCCCTGCTCCAGGCCTATCGCTGGCTGATCGACAGCCGCGACGAGAACACCGGCGAGCGCCTCAACAACCTGCATGATCCGTTCCGGCTCTATCGCTGCCACACGATCATGAACTGCGCCAACACCTGCCCCAAGGGCCTCAACCCGGCCAAAGCCATCGCCGAGGTCAAGAAGATGATGGTCGCGCGGGTCGTCTGACGTCACGTCGATGACGCATCCTTGCAACAACTTCACGAAAAGGCGCCTCAGGCGCCTTTTTTTGTTGCGCGCTATCCCATATGTCGAAGCCGGAACAATGTTGGCCTGGGTTCATATTCCTCCTTGTAGCCTAGTCCACGAGAAAACCCGTCTGAACGGACGTCCATGCATGCGAGGACCAAGATGACGAAGCCGCTGTGGCTGACCACTGCTGTAATCTGCTCCGCCCTGGCGCTCGGCGCGTGCTCCTCGACCCGCCTCGGCGGACCGCCGATTCGCGGCGCTACGGCCGCACCGATCACGGAGGCTCCGCCCGTCGAAGCCGTCCCGTCCGGACCGGTCGAGGCATCTCCGCTCCCGCCCATCGCCGGCGCGCCCATCGCTCCCGAGATGACCGCTCCCCCGGCCGGCGGGACCGAGATCGCCGGCCTGCCGCCCGCGCCTCCGCCGCCGACCATCGGCGGCCCGGCCGCTGCGCCCGCTCCCGCCCCGGCGCCGACGAACCGCACCGCCATGGTGGGCAACTGGAGCGTCCAGATCTCCGGCGGCTCCTGCCGGGTCCAGCTCTCGAGCACCCCGGCTCTCGACCTCTACCGCGCTTCCGCGTCCGGCTGCTCCAACCAGGACCTGTCCAAGGTCAATGCCTGGGATTACCGCGACGGCGAGGTCTACCTCTACCAGACCGGCGGTTCGGTGACGGCGCGCCTGCGCGGCTCCTCCTCGTCGCTCAGCGGCGTTCTCGCCAAGTCCGGCGCGCCGCTCAGCCTGACGCGGTGAGGCCAGCGACGGGACACGCCTGATTTTAGTAAACGAACCTCCCCGTCATGGCCGGGCTTGTCCCGGCCATCTCGATAAGGAGAGGCGCGGCCCATGAATCAATCGGGATCACCGGCACAAGGCCGGTGATGACGGTGCAGGCGAATGGTCGGCCAAACTTCGAGGGCTGGCCGTTTTTTCAACGTCTCCACCCTCAAGACGTTTGCGCTCCAAGGCGGGGAGGGGTATCGGTCATCCCGTGAACGACACGTCCTTCTCCTCGCCTCAATCCATCACGGCCCGCTATCAAGCCCTGGTCACTTCGGGCGCCATCGAGCGCGATCCGGCGCAGGTCGCCCTGCTCAAGCGGCTCGATGCCCTTGCCGGGAGCCTTGCCAACCAACGCCTCGCCCGCAAGCCCAGCGCCCTCGGATGGCTGTTCGGCAAGAAGAGCACGGAGACGCCCAAAGGCCTTTACGTCTGGGGCTCGGTCGGCCGCGGCAAGACCATGCTGATGGATCTGTTCTTCGAGGCGCTGCCCGTGCGGCGCAAGCGCCGGGTCCACTTTCACGCCTTCATGGCCGATGTGCATGGGCGCATCCACGAGTATCGGCAGAAGCTGAAAAGCGGCGAGGTCACGGGTGACGATCCCATCGCGCCCGTGGCGGAGGCTTTGGCCCACGAGGCCTGGGTGCTGTGCTTCGACGAGTTCACCGTCACGGACATCGCCGATGCCATGATCCTGGGGCGCCTGTTCACGGCGCTCTTCGCCCATGGAGTGGTGGTGGTCGCCACCTCCAACGTGGAACCGGACCGGCTCTACGAGGGCGGCCTCAACCGTTCGCTCTTCCTGCCCTTCCTCGGGCTGCTGCAGGAGCGGATGGCGGTGGTGAAGCTCGACTCCCGCACGGATTTCCGGTTGGAAAAGCTTGCCGGCAGCCCGGTCTTCTATACGCCGGCCGACCACCATGCCCACCTTGCGCTGACCCGCGCCTTCAAGAGCCTGACGGGCCGCGAGGGCGGCAAGCCCGTGACCCTGACGGTCAAGGGGCATCCCGTCGAGGTGCCCCAGGCGGCCGGCGGCGTGGCGCGCTTTTCCTTCGAGGATCTCTGTTCCAAACCCCTGGGCGCCGCCGATTATCTGGCTGTGGCCGAAGAATTCCACACGGTTGTTCTCGAAAACATTCCCATTATGTCCTTCGAGCGGCGCAACGAGGCGAAGCGCTTCATCCTGCTCATCGACGCCCTCTACGACGCCCATGTAAAGCTGCTCGCCTCCGCCGAGGCCGAGGTGCACGAGCTCTATCGCGCCGACAGCGGCCGCGAAGCGTTCGAGTTCGACCGTACGGTGTCGCGCCTGATCGAGATGCGGTCCGAGGAATACCTGTCCCTCCCGCATGGGCGCTCGGATTCTGAAGCTTCGGGCAGCACGACGGGGCTTGCCGAGACATGAAGCGGCCGCTCGGGGGATCGCTGAGGATCGCGGAGGCCGCTCCGGCCGACACCCGGCTTCTCACGATCGCGGCCGATCAGCTCAAGGAATTCGGGCCCAAGCACATCACCGTGGTCGGCATCGCCGATGCGGCCGGGATGACCCATGCCAATGTCTACCGCTACTTCGCCAACAAGGCGGCCCTCATCGATGCGGTCGCCGGGCAATGGCTGCGGCGGATGGAGGCGACCATCGCGGACATCGCGGATTCCCCCGATCCCGCCGACGACAAGCTGGAGCGCCTGATCCAAGCCTGGGCCCGGATCCACCGGGATCTCCTGAAGGAAGACAAGCATCTCTTCGATGTCTATTGTTCGGCGACGGAAACCTCCCGCCCCCTCATCCGCAAGCACCGGTCCCGGATGCGCCTGCTGATCGACCGGGTGCTGGACGAAGGGATCGCGACCGCCAAGTTCGACCCCCGTGACCGGGAGAAAGCCCACGCCTTCGTGACGGATTCCGTCTATCGCTTCATCAATCCCCTGACCGTTCGGCTCGACGCGGAGGTGCCTCAGGATATCCTCGACCAGCGTCTCGCCACCATGATCCGGGTCATTTTGAGGGCCCTGGCGAACGGTAGTGTGTAACGTCAGTTACAAAATATTGAATTTGTAACAGAAAAATGCAGCGCCCTTCTGACGTTTCAAGCCGCTGTAAAAGCAAAGTATTTTAGAACCGTTAAGCTTGTCGAGACTTTCCCCGCGACGGAAAGGCCCGCCTGTTAACCTTTTGGTCGCTTGATGGCGGCCCATCTCTCATGGCAAACAGCGCCACCTCAAAAAGGCTCGTGCCAAACCCAAGGACAGACCATGGCTCGGAAAAAGATCGCGCTCATCGGTGCAGGCCAGATCGGCGGAACCCTCGCCCATCTCGTCGGCTTGAAGGAACTCGGCGACGTCGTTCTCTTCGACATCGCGGAAGGCATCCCCCAGGGCAAAGGTCTCGACATTGCCGAATCCGCGCCGGTCGACGGGTTCGACGCCAAGTACAAGGGCGCGAACGACTACGCGGCCATCGAGGGCGCCGACGTGATCATCGTGACCGCCGGCGTGCCGCGCAAGCCCGGCATGAGCCGGGACGACCTGATCGGCATCAACCTGAAGGTCATGGAAGCGGTCGGAGGCGGCATCAAGCAATACGCCCCGAACGCCTTCGTCATCTGCATCACCAACCCGCTCGACGCCATGGTGTGGGCGCTCCAGAAATTCTCCGGTTTGCCGCAGAACAAGATCGTCGGCATGGCCGGCGTGCTGGACTCGGCCCGCTTCCGCCATTTCCTGGCCGAAGAGTTCAACGTGTCGGTCGAGGACGTGACCGCCTTCGTGCTCGGCGGCCACGGCGACGACATGGTGCCGCTCGTGCGCTATTCCACGGTTGCCGGCGTTCCGCTGCCCGACCTCGTGAAGATGGGCTGGACCTCTCAAGGCAAGCTCGACGCCATGGTCGAGCGCACCCGTAAAGGCGGCGGCGAGATCGTCAACCTGCTCAAGACCGGCTCCGCCTTCTACGCCCCGGCTGCTTCCGCCATCGCCATGGCCGAGAGCTACCTGAAGGACAAGAAGCGCGTCCTGCCCTGCGCGGCCTATCTCAACGGCCAGTACGGTGTGAAGGACATGTTCGTGGGCGTTCCGATCGTGATCGGCGAGAACGGCGTCGAGCGTATCGTCGAGGTCGAGTTCTCGGCCGACGAGAAGGCCATGTTCGAGAAGTCCGTCGCCTCGGTGCAAGGTCTCGTGGACGCCTGCAAGCAGATCAACTCGACCCTCGCTTAATCCTCGAACGTCATGGCCGGACTTGCTCCGGCCATGCACGTCTTCAACCGCTGACGCGGAGAGAAACGAATGAACATCCATGAATATCAAGGCAAAGCGGTCCTGAAGGAATTCGGCCTGCCTGTCTCCCGCGGCAAGGCCATCTTCTCCGCCGACGAGGCGGAAGCCGCCGCCAAGGAACTCGGCGGTCCGCTCTGGGTCGTGAAGTCCCAGATCCACGCGGGCGGCCGCGGCAAGGGCAAGTTCAAGGAAGCGGCCGCCGGGGAGAAGGGCGGCGTGCGCCTCGCCAAATCCGTCGAAGAGGTCAAGGAATTTGCCAAGCAGATGCTCGGCAACACCCTGGTGACGATCCAGACGGGCGAGGCCGGCAAGCAGGTCAACCGCCTTTACATCGAGGACGGCTCCGACATCGACACCGAGCTCTACCTCTCCATGCTCGTCGACCGCGCCACGGGCCAGGTCGCTTTCGTCGTGTCGACGGAAGGCGGCATGGATATCGAGCAGGTCGCGCACGACACCCCTGAGAAGATCCTGACCTTCTCGGTCGATCCGGCCACCGGCGTGATGCCTCACCATGGCCGCACGGTCGCCAAGGCGCTGGGCCTGAAGGGTCCGCTCGCCAAGGAAGCCGAGGATCTGGTGACCAAGCTCTACACGGCCTTCATCGCGAAGGACATGGAGATGCTGGAGATCAACCCGCTGATCGTCACCAAGGACGGTCACCTCAAGTGCCTCGACGCCAAGATCTCCTTCGACGGTAACGCCCTCTACCGTCACCCCGATATCGTCGCGCTGCGCGACATCACGGAAGAGGACGAGAAGGAAATCGAGGCCTCCAAGTACGACCTCGCCTATATCGCGCTCGACGGCACCATCGGCTGCATGGTCAACGGCGCCGGCCTCGCCATGGCGACGCTCGACATCATCAAGCTCTACGGCGAAGAGCCGGCAAACTTCCTCGATGTCGGCGGCGGCGCGTCGGAAGAGAAGGTGACGGCGGCGTTCAAGATCATCACGGCCGATCCCAACGTGAAGGGCATCCTCGTCAACATCTTCGGCGGCATCATGAAGTGCGACGTCATCGCCCGCGGCGTGATCGCGGCCGTGAAGACGGTCGGCCTCCAGGTTCCACTGGTGGTGCGCCTCGAGGGCACCAACGTGGAAGAGGGCAAGCAGATCATCCGCCAATCCGGCCTCAACGTGATCCCGGCGGACGACCTCGACGACGCCGCCCAGAAGATCGTGAACGCGGTTCGCAAGGCCTGACGATGAAGACGCTCCTGGTCATCGCTGGCATGATCGCCGGACTCTCAGCCGCTCACGCGGCTGAGAAGGATGACCTCGTGAGCGTTTTCCAAGCCGTGTGTATGACATCCGGTTCGTTCTCGGAGTCGATGCGCAATTTTGCCGAAGCGAAGGGTTGGAAGATCGTCACGACATCTACTGGCGAGATAAGTTCAGTTTTCTCGAAAGCAGAGGTTAAGACAGGACTTCAGCCGCCGTTGCATCGGGCTTCGGCCTTCCACATCACGTGGTTCAAGGCAGACACATCCCATTTATCAAGTCTGATCCAAGGTCATCCTGTCGAAAAGTGCTGGGTCAGCGAACCAGGCATGAAGAGAGCGAAATCTGAGGCACGGCTTCGCGCTATGCGGAGTTTGCCCCAGCCTATCCGTCCAGTATCTGAAAATGTCAGATACTCTTTTGGAAAAGAGGGTCCTGGGCAGGGCTCCCTCGAATGGTCGCTCGATCAACAGCCGTGGGATTACATCGTACTCGATGAGTCACAGCATATGAGTGAGAACACTTATCTCGTCCGCCTGAGACCCTCTATAAGAAAGACGCCCTAAACCCATGTCCATCCTCATCGACAAGAACACCAAGGTCATCTGCCAGGGCTTCACCGGCAAGAACGGGACCTTCCATTCCGAGCAGGCCATCGCCTACGGCACCAAGATGGTCGGCGGCACCTCGCCCGGCAAAGGCGGCTCCACGCACCTGAACCTGCCCGTGTTCGACACGGTCATGGAAGCGCGCGAAGCGACCGGCGCCGATGCCTCGGTCGTGTACGTTCCGCCGCCGGGTGCGGCGGACGCCATCTGCGAGGCGATCCAGGCCGAGATCCCGCTCATCGTCTGCATCACGGAAGGCATTCCGGTGCTCGACATGGTGCGCGTGAAGCGGGCGCTCGAAGGCTCCAAGTCGCGCCTCATCGGCCCGAACTGCCCCGGCATCGTCACGGCGGGCGAGTCGAAGATCGGCATCATGCCGGCCAACATCTTCAAGCCGGGCTCCGTCGGCATCGTGTCGCGCTCCGGCACGCTCACCTACGAGGCCGTGTTCCAGACCACCAATGAAGGCCTCGGCCAGACGACGGCGGTCGGCATCGGCGGCGATCCGGTGAAGGGCACCGAGTTCATCGAGATGCTCGACATGTTCCTGTCCGATCCCAAGACCGAGTCGATCGTCATGATCGGCGAGATCGGCGGCTCGGCCGAGGAAGAGGCGGCCGAGTTCATCGCCCGCGAGGCCAAGAAGGGCCGCAAGAAGCCGATGGTCGGCTTCATCGCCGGCCGCACGGCTCCTCCCGGACGCCGCATGGGCCACGCCGGTGCGATCATCTCCGGCGGCAAGGGCGGCGCCGAGGACAAGATTGCCGCCATGGAGGCCGCGGGCATCCGCGTGTCGCCGTCGCCGGCGCGCCTCGGCAAGACCCTGGTCGAGGTTCTCAAGGGTCGATAACGAACAGGCCGCCCCGACGATGGGGCGGCCAAACAGCTTTTTGGATTGTAGGTTGCCATGGCACGCCAAGACGCCAACGAAAACTTCCTGAACACCGCTTTCCTCTATGGGGCCAACGCATCCTATATCGAGGAGCTCCAGGCCCGCTACGAGAAGGATCCCGGCTCGGTCGATGCCGAGTGGCAGGCCTTCTTCGGCGCCTTGAGGGATGACAAGCAGGCTGTCGAGAAGGCGGCCAACGGTCCCTCCTGGGAAAAGCAGAACTGGCCGATCCACGCCAACGGCGAGCTGATCTCCGCCCTCGACGGCAATTGGGTCCAGGTCGAGAAGGCGGTCGGCGACAAGATCAAGGCGAAGGCTCAAGACAAGGGCGTCGAGATCAGCCAGATCGACGTGCAGCAGGCGACCCGCGATTCCATTCGCGCCATCATGCTGATCCGCGCCTATCGCGTGCGCGGCCACCTGCATGCGAAGCTCGATCCGCTCGGCATCAATCCGCGGCCGAACGACCAGGAACTGCACCCGTCCCATTACGGCTTCACGGAAGCCGACTGGGACCGCAAGATCTTCCTCGATAACGTGCTCGGCCTGGAATTCGGTACGATCCGCGAGATCGTCGCGATCCTGGAGCGCACCTATTGCCAGACGCTCGGCGTCGAGTTCATGCACATCTCCGACCCGGTCGAGAAGGCCTGGATCCAGGAGCGCATCGAAGGTCCCGATAAGGAAATCACCTTCACCACGGAAGGCAAGCGCGCCATCCTCAACAAGCTCGTCGAGGCGGAAGGCTTCGAGAAGTTCCTGGACGTCCGCTATACCGGCACCAAGCGCTTCGGTCTCGACGGGGGCGAGTCGCTCATCCCGGCGCTCGAGCAGATCATCAAGCGCGGCGGCAATCTCGGCGTGCAGGAGATCGTGTTCGGCATGGCCCATCGCGGCCGTCTCAACGTGCTCACCCAGGTGATGGGCAAGCCGCACCGGGCGCTGTTCCACGAGTTCAAGGGCGGCTCCTTCGCGCCCGACGACGTGGAAGGCTCAGGCGACGTGAAGTACCACCTCGGCGCTTCCTCGGACCGCACCTTCGACGGCAACAACGTCCACCTGTCGCTGACCGCCAATCCCTCGCACCTTGAGATCGTCGACCCCGTGGTGCTCGGCAAGGTTCGCGCCAAGCAGGACCAACATGGCTGCTCGCCCGACAATCGCACGGCCGTGATGCCGCTCCTCATCCACGGCGACGCGGCCTTCGCCGGTCAGGGCGTGGTGGCGGAATGCCTCGGGCTCTCGGGGCTGCGCGGTCACCGCACCGGCGGCTCGATCCACTTCATCATCAACAACCAGATCGGCTTCACCACCGATCCGCGCTTCTCGCGCTCCTCGCCCTATCCGTCCGACGTGGCGAAGATGGTCGAGGCGCCGATCTTCCACGTGAACGGCGATGACCCGGAAGCCGTCGTGTTCGCCGCCAAGGTGGCGGCCGAGTATCGCCAGCGCTTCCAGAAGCCCGTCGTCATCGACATGTTCTGCTACCGCCGCTTCGGCCACAACGAGGGCGACGAGCCGGCCTTCACCCAGCCGCTCATGTACCGCAAGATCCGGTCGCATCCGGCGATCGTCGAGCTCTACTCCAAGAAGCTCATGGACGAGGGCATCATCACCGAGGCCGAGGTCGAGGAGATGAAGTCGAGCTGGCGCTCCAAGCTCGATGCGGAGTTCGACATCGCGTCCAACTACAAGCCCAACAAGGCCGATTGGCTCGACGGGCGCTGGTCGGGCCTCAAGGCGGTGCGCGAGGATCAGGACGATCCGCGTCGCGGCCAGACCGGCGTGTCGGTCGAGACCCTGCGGCAGATCGGCAAGGCCCTCACGACGATTCCGGAAGGCTTCCACCTCCACCGCACGATCCAGCGCTTCCTCGACAACCGCAAGAAGATGCTGGAGACGGGCGAGGGACTCGATTGGGCCATGGCCGAGGCGCTCGCCTTCGGTTCGCTCCTGCTCGAAGGCCACCGCGTGCGCCTCTCCGGCCAGGACGTGGAGCGCGGCACCTTCTCGCAACGCCACTCGGTTCTTACCGACCAGGAAAACGAGGAGCGCTACACCAACCTCAACCACATCAGCGAGAACCAGGCCCGCTACGAGGTCATCAACTCGATGCTGTCGGAAGAGGCGGTGCTCGGCTTCGAATACGGCTACACCCTGTCCGAGCCCAACGCCCTGACCCTGTGGGAAGCGCAGTTCGGCGACTTCGCCAACGGCGCCCAGGTGGTGTTCGACCAGTTCATCTCCAGCGGCGAGCGCAAGTGGCTGCGCATGTCGGGCCTCGTGTGCCTGCTGCCGCACGGCTACGAGGGCCAGGGTCCGGAGCACTCCTCCGCCCGCCTCGAGCGCTGGCTGCAGATGTGCGCCGAGGACAACATGCAGGTCGGTTACTGCTCGACGCCGTCGAACTACTTCCACATCCTGCGCCGTCAGCTGAAACGCGACTTCCGCAAGCCGCTGATCCTGATGACGCCGAAGTCCCTGCTGCGCCACAAGCGCTGCACGTCGAGCCTCGCGGACATCGCGGAGGGAACGCATTTCCACCGCGTGCTGCAGGACGATGCGCAAGCCGGACGCGAGGGCTTCAAGCTGGTGAAGGACGACAAGATCCGGCGCGTGGTGATCTGCACGGGCAAGGTCTATTACGACCTGCTCGAAGAGCGCGAGAAGCGGGGCATCGACGATGTCTACCTGCTGCGCGTCGAGCAGCTCTACCCGTTCCCGGCCAAGTCCGTGGCCGCCGAGCTGTCCCGCTTCAAGAAAGCCGACGTGGTGTGGTGCCAGGAAGAGCCCAAGAACATGGGCTCCTGGATGTTCGTCGAGCCCTATCTCGAATGGGTGCTCAAGACGGCCGGCTCCAAGGTGGATCGCCCGCGCTATGTGGGCCGCCCCGCCTCCGCGGCCACCGCGACCGGCCTCATGTCCAAGCATACGGCTCAATTGCAGGCCTTCCTCGACGAGGCTTTCGCGGCCTAAAAGCCGCGAAAGTTCTCACCCCATTCCGAGGGGCTTAACCTCAAGCCCCGCAAGACCCAAAGACGACCATGGCAACCGAAATCCGCGTACCCACCCTTGGCGAATCCGTGTCAGAGGCCACCATCGGCCGCTGGTTCAAGAAGCCCGGCGATCCCGTGAAGGCCGACGAGCCCGTGCTCGAGCTCGAGACCGACAAGGTGACGCTCGAGGTCAACGCTCCCGCGAGCGGCACGCTCGGCGACATCGTGGCCAAGGACGGTGAGACGGTGAGCCCCGGCGCGGTGCTCGGCTCCATCGTCGAAGGCGGCGCAGCGGCTGCTCCCGCCGCCGCACCGAAGGCCGAAGCGCCCAAGGCGGCTGCTCCGGCACCCGTAGCCGCTGCTCCCGCTCCTGCCCCCACGGCGGCTCCCGGCGCTGCCAAGGACCACGGCCCGGCGGTCGCCCGCCTGGCGGCTGAGAGCGGCGTGAGCCCGGCGGGCGTCGCCGGCTCCGGCAAGGACGGCCGCGTGACCAAGGGCGACATGCTCGCCGCCATCGCCACGGGCGGCGCCACGGCTGCCGCGCCTGCGGCTCCCGTTCAGGTCCGCGCTCCCTCGGCTCCGGTCGATGCCGAGCGTGAAGAGCGCGTGAAGATGACGAAGCTTCGTCAGACCATCGCGCGCCGCCTGAAGGACGCGCAGAATACCGCCGCCATGCTCACCACGTTCAACGACGTGGACATGAGCGCGGTCATGAACCTGCGCAGCCAGTACAAGGACGTGTTCGAGAAGAAGCACGGCACCAAGCTCGGTTTCATGGGCTTCTTCACCAAGGCGGTGATCCAGGCGCTCAAGGACGTCCCGGCGGTGAATGCCGAGATCGACGGCCAGGATCTCGTCTACAAGAACTACTACCACATCGGCATCGCGGTCGGCACCGAGAAGGGCCTCGTGGTTCCCGTGGTGCGCGACGCGGACGACCTCTCGGTCGCCGGCATCGAGAAGAAGATCGCCGATTTCGGCCGCCGCGCCCGTGACGGCAAGCTCTCCATCGACGAGATGCAGGGCGGCACCTTCACGATCACCAACGGCGGCATCTATGGCTCGCTCATGTCGACGCCGATCCTCAACGCGCCGCAATCGGGCATTCTCGGCATGCACCGCATCGAGGAGCGTCCCGTGGTCCGCAACGGTCAGGTCGTGGTGCGCCCGATGATGTATCTCGCGCTCTCCTACGATCACCGGATCGTCGACGGCAAGGAAGCCGTGACCTTCCTCGTGCGGGTCAAGGACGCGCTGGAAGATCCGGCCCGTCTGGTTCTCGATCTCTAAGATGCCAGTAAGTGCCCTCGCTTCGCTGCTTTTATTGAGCTTCCCTGCTCATGCTGCGGGAGGCGAGGACGCCATGGCAGCTGGCCTTATCGTTTTCATACTACTCCTCGTGGCGTTTGCTTCTCTCGCTTTCTTTCTGGTGCGCGAGTGCATTCTGTTCCTCAAGAAACGTTGAGCAATCCAATGTCCTACGATGTTATCGTCATCGGCACCGGCCCCGGCGGCTACGTGGCCGCCATCCGGGCCGCGCAGCTCGGCCTGAAGACCGCCGTCGTCGAGAAGCGCAAGACCCATGGCGGCACCTGCCTCAACGTGGGCTGCATTCCGTCCAAGGCGCTCCTGCACGCCTCGCACATGTTCGAGGAAGCGCGCGATCATTTCGCCGGCCTCGGCATCGGCGTGTCCGCGCCGACGCTCGATCTGAAGACCATGCAGGCCTTCAAGCAGGAGGGCGTCGACGGCAACACCAAGGGCGTCGAGTTCCTGCTCAAGAAGAACAAGATCGAGGCGTTCATCGGCACCGCGCGCATCGCGGCTCCCGGCCAGGTCGAGGTGACGGGCGAGGACGGCTCGAACCAGGTGCTCGAGACGAAGAACATCATCATCGCCACCGGCTCCGACGTGACGCGCCTGCCGGGCATCGAGATCGACGAAAAGATCGTGGTCTCGTCCACGGGCGCGCTCGAACTCGAGAGCGTGCCGAAGCGCCTCGTGGTGATCGGCGCCGGCGTGATCGGTCTGGAGCTCGGCTCCGTATGGCGCCGCCTCGGCTCCGAGGTGACGGTGGTGGAATATCTCGACCGCATCCTGCCCGGCATGGACGGCGAGGTCGCCAAGAACTTCCAGCGAATCCTCAGCAAGCAGGGCTTCCAGTTCAAGCTCGGCTCCAAGGTCACCAAGGTGGAGAATACGGGCAAGGGTGCAAAGCTCACCTTCGAGCCGGCTGCCGGCGGCGCGGCTGAGACCATCGAGGCCGACGTGGTGCTCGTCGCCATCGGCCGCGTTCCCTATACGCAGGGCCTCGGCCTCGACCGCGTGGGCGTCCAGCTCGACAGCCGCGGCCGCATCCAGACGGACGCGCATTTCTCCACCAATGTCACCGGCATCTACGCCATCGGCGACGTGATCGCCGGCCCCATGCTCGCCCACAAGGCCGAGGACGAGGGTGTTGCCGTAGCCGAGATCATTGCCGGCAAGGCGGGCCACGTGAACTACGACGTGATCCCGAGCGTGGTCTACACGTTCCCCGAGGTCGCCTCCATCGGCAAGACCGAGGAGGAGTTGAAGGCCGCGGGCGTCGCCTACAATGTCGGCAAGTTCCCCTTCACGGCCAACGGCCGCGCCAAGGTCAACCGCACCACGGACGGCTTCGTGAAGATCCTGGCCGACGCGACCACCGACAAGGTGCTCGGCGTCCACATCATCGGCCCGGAAGCCGGCAACCTCATCCACGAGGCGGCGATCACCATGGAGTTCGGCGGTTCGTCCGAGGACATGGCCCGCACCTGCCACGCGCATCCGACGCTTGCGGAAGCTGTGAAGGAAGCCGCTTTGGCGGTGGAGAAGCGCGCCATCCATATGTAATATGGATTCATGGCAAAGCTTCACTTCATCCATTCGGTGATGAACGCAGGCAAGACGACCCATCTCCTGCAGGTTCGTTACAACTACATCGAGAACGGCGGCCATGTGCTGCTGTTCACGAGCTTGATCGACGACCGTTTCGGTGTCGGCAAGGTGAAGTCGCGCATCGGCCTTGAGGCCGATGCGATTCCGCTGCGCAAGGACGAGGATATCGCGGCCATCGTCGCGGCGGAGCACGCCAGGAAGAAGGTGACGGTCGTTCTGATCGACGAGGTGCAGTTCATGACGGCCGATCAGGTCCGTCAGCTCGCCTGGATCGTCGACGAACTCAAAATTCCCGTCATGGCCTACGGGCTGAAGAACAACGTGTACGGCACGCTGTTCAGCGACGCCATTGCGACGATCATGGCGCTGGCCGAGGATTTCCAGGAAATCAAGCAGCTCTGCCATTGCGGCCGCAAGGCCACGATGATCCTGAAATACGACCGCAACGGCGAGGCCGTGCGCTCGGGCGAGGTGGTGGAGATCGGCGGCGAAGGCCGCTACGTGTCCGTCTGCCGCCCGCACTGGACCCAAGGCGACATCGGCCCCGCCGCGCGCCAGCTGCTCGCGCATCCGATCGCGGCGGAGTAGCTCACGACTCTTTTCGTCATGGCCGGGTTTGTTCCGGCCATCTTGGTTGGACGAGCACGCCGCTCTGTCATCCCCGGCGGCTGAAAGGCCGGGAAGGGATCCATGATCAAGTGAGCCGCTATGGATTCCCTTCCCCTCCGATGGCTTCGCCATCTCCGGCCGGGAATGACACAGGTGGCGCTTTTCCCATCGAGATTACCGTCACAAAGCCGGTGATGACGTCGAGGGACGTTACTTCACCCGCGCCCTCGGATGCGCCGCGTTGAAGGCGTCCATCAATCTCGCCGCATCCACCTTCGTGTAGAGCTGCGTCGTCGAGAGCGAGGCGTGGCCGAGAAGTTCCTGGATGCCGCGCAGGTCGCCGCCCCTGGCGAGAAGATGCGTTGCGAAGGAATGGCGCAGGGCATGGGGCGTGGCGCTGTCCGGCAGGCCGAGCGCTCCGCGCAGCTCCTCGACGGCAAGCTGGATGATGCGCGGCGAGAGCGGACCACCCCGCGCGCCGACGAAGAGCGGGCCTTCCGGCGGAACCGCATAGGGGCAGAGCTGCAGATACTCTTCCACGGCGCGCTGGATCGGCGGAATCACCGGCACGCTGCGCATCTTAGCCCCCTTGCCGGTCACCGTGATCGTATCGACGCCGTTCACGGGGGCATCGCGTCGCTGCAGGCCGAGCGCCTCGGAGATGCGCAGGCCCGCCCCGTAGAGCAGCGAGAGCACGGCGGCGTCGCGGGCCAGGATCCAGGGCTTGCGGTCCTCGGACGCCCGTGTCTCCGCGTTCGTCACCGCGACCGCCGAGGAGGCGGAGAGTGGGCGCGGCAGGTTCTTGTCCACCTTCGGGGTGCGAATCGCCGCAAAAGCCGAGGCCGTGCCGTGGCCCTCCCGCTCCAGATGGCGGGCGAAGGAGCGCAGGGCCGCAAGCTGGCGCATGAGCGAGCGGCTCCCGACCGAATCCATCCGCCGGGCCGCTAGGAACGACCGGATGTCCATCGGCTTCAGGCCAAGGATGCCCTTCACCGTCGGCGGCTCGCCGAGGTGGTTCGTGAGAAAGGCCAGGAACTGGCGCAAATCCCGCCCATAGGCTTCGACGGTCTTCGCCGAGAGCCGCCGCTCCTTGGCAAGCGAAGACAGCCAGGCCATCGCCTCGCGGCGGGTATCATCCGCGCCGGGCAGGACCAGATCGAGAACATTTTGTGTGGCGCTGCTTGACATGAGTCCCATTTATGCAAGGGCAGAACCCTAACAGTCACAGGTTAACTCCTTATCGATGACAAGCCGCATTGCCGATGTCCTCATCCCGCTGGCGCTGGACACGGCCTATTCCTATGCCGTGCCGGATGGCCTCGCCGTCGAGGAGGGCGATGTCGTGCAGGTGCCGCTCGCCAACCGCGAGGTGGCGGGGGTCGTCTGGGGGATGCGGGACGGGCAGGGGGGAAACCTCAAGAAGGTGACCGGCGTGATCGAGGCGCCGAACCTGTCGCCGAGAATGCGGAAGTTCCTGGACTGGATCGCCTGGTACACCCTGGCGCCCAAGGGCTCGGCCCTCGCCATGGGGCTCAAGATCCCGGATCCGGACCGGCAGGAGGTCGTCCGTGTCGGCGTGAAGCTGGCGGGGGCTCTGCCGAAGCGCATGACGCCCGCGCGGCAGAAGGTCATGGAGGTCGCCCAGGACGGAGCCGTGCGGCTCAAAAGCGAACTGGCCAACGCGGCCGGGGTCAGCGCCGGCGTGGTCAACGGCCTCATCGACGAGGGTGTCCTGGAAACCGTGGCGCTCCTGGCGGAGCCGGTCGCCGAGATGCCCGATCCCGCCTTCGGCCACACCGCGCTCTCCGACGGCCAGCGCGAGGCGGCCGATGAACTCGTCGCCGCCATGGGCGAGGAGCATGCCCCCGTGATCCTGCTCGAAGGCGTCACGGGTTCGGGCAAGACGGAGGTCTATTTCGAGGCCGTGGCCGAGGCCGTGCGGAAAGGCCGGCAGGCGCTGATCCTCATGCCGGAAATTGCGCTGACCGCCCAGTTCCTCGACCGCTTCGCCGCCCGATTCGGCGTGAAGCCGGCGACCTGGCATTCCGGCGTCACGGGCCGGAAGCGGGAGCGGCTCTATGCGGCCATCGCGGCGAACGAGGTGAAGGTGGTGGCCGGAGCCCGCTCGGCCCTGTTCCTGCCTTATGCGGATCTCGGCCTCGTCATCGTCGATGAGGAGCACGAGACCGCCTACAAGCAGGATGACGGTGTCCACTACCATGCCCGCGACATGGCCGTGGTGCGCGGCAAGATCGAGAATGCGCCGGTGGTGCTGGCCTCCGCGACGCCTTCCATCGAGAGCCGGGTCAACGTGGAGCGCGGGCGCTACCGCCACGTGAAGTTGCCGGAGCGATTCGGCGGGCGCTCCATGCCGCAGATCCGGGCCGTGGATTTGCGCAAGGAAGCCATCCCGAAGGGCCGGTGGCTCTCGCCGACCCTCGTGGCGGCCGTGGAGGACACGGTCGCCCGCGGCGAGCAGGCGCTGCTCTTCCTCAACCGACGGGGCTATGCGCCGCTCACTCTCTGCCGGGCCTGCGCCCATCGCTACGAATGCCCCAACTGCTCGTCCTGGCTGGTCGAGCACCGCTTCCGGCGGTCCCTGGTCTGCCACCATTGCGGTCATGTGGAACGGACCCCTCACGCCTGCGTGGAATGCGGCAGCGTCGATTCGCTGGTACCCTGTGGGCCCGGCGTGGAGCGAATCGCCGAGGAGGCCACCGAGCTGTTCCCGGACAAACGCTGCATCGTGCTCTCCAGCGACTTCCCCGGCGGCACGGAGCGGCTGCGGGCGGAGCTGGCGGCCATCGCGGCGGGCGAGTTCGACATCGTCATCGGCACCCAGCTCGTGGCCAAGGGGCACAATTTCCCTCTCATGACCCTGGTCGGCGTGCTCGATGCCGATATCGGCCTCACCTCCGGAGATCCCCGCGCCGCCGAACGCACCTTCCAGATGCTCCAGCAGGTCACGGGCCGGGCCGGGCGCGGCGAGAAGCCGGGCCGGGCCCTGGTCCAGACATGGCAGCCCGATCATCCGGTGATCGCGGCTCTCATCTCCGGCGATGCCGAGCGGTTCTACGAGGAAGAGACCCGCGTCCGCGAGATGGCGGGACTGCCTCCCTTCGGACGCCTTGCCTCCCTCATCGTCTCAGCGGAGGAGCGGGAGGCGGCGGAAGCCCATGCCCGCGCCATGGCCCTCGTGGCGGAACCGCCGCCCGGCGTGACGGTGCTCGGCCCGGCCGAGGCGCCGCTGGCCCTGATCCGCGGCCGCTATCGCTTCCGGCTCCTGGTGAAGACCGAGCGGGAGGTGGATCTCCAGGCCTACCTGAGGGGCTGGATGGCCCGCTGCCCGAAGATCCGCGGCAACACCCGCGTGTCCATCGACGTGGATCCCCAGAGCTTTTTGTGAAGAGGTAGGTAATGGATGAAGCTTTAAAAGATTCTGTTACGCTCGGCGTCGCAATAGCTGGTTTATTATTGGGAACGCTAAACACCTTGAAGATTTTTTACTTTGATAAAAGGTGCAAAATCAAAATTGGAATAAAATTGGCTTTTGATGTTCGTAGCGGATTTTTATCTAAAAATCTGGAATCTGTCGAACTCAGCGAGTTTGACAATCTGGAGCTCGCACAAAATGCGCGCCTCAAGGTTGAGGTAATCAATCTAAGTCCTTTTCCTATCTATGTTGATGAAATCGCGTTCATGTCGGGATTTTTCAGCGACAGAAGAAGAGGAGTTTTAACAGCGGGAGGAATCCGCATTCCGGAAGGAGAAATGCCATACAGGTTAGAGAGTCGACAGAGTGCAAGCTTCTTCAGCGAAAGAGGAACTCTGCTAAATCTCCGCAAGAATATGACGCGTGTACGTGTTGAGACTAGTCATGGCTATCTGGTGCAAAAGAAGGTTCGCGCACTTGCTCGGATCTTGGACCGATTAGCCAATGTAAGTTCGGCAGCTACATAAGTCTAAGATCCGTAATCATCAACCTAAGCTTAACTTAGTATTGTGATCAGTCCCTAACATGACCAAGATCGTCCACTGCATCCGCCACGGCCAATCGACCTTCAACGCCCATTACGCCGAACATGGCGAGGATCCCGGGCATTTCGATGCGCGCCTGACCGAGCTCGGCCTGAGTCAGGTGGCCGAGCGAGCGCCCGAACTGCGCTCCAACCCTTATGAACTTATCGTGACCTCGCCGCTGACCCGGGCCATCCAGACCACCCTGGGCCTGTTCGGCGATCATCCGGCCCGGCCGACGATCCTGGTGGAATGCCTCCACCGCGAGCATCTTGAGAGCAGCTGCGATGTCGGCAGCGCCGTCTCCGATCTGTCGCGGGAGTTCCCACACCTATCCTTCGGGCATCTGGACGAGGTCTGGTGGCACAACGAGGGAGAGATCAACGAGAGGGGCTTCGTCACCGAGCCGGCCCATGTGTTCGAGGAGCGGGTGGAACGGTTCCGGGGCTGGCTCGCGCAACGGCCGGAGACGATGATCGCCGTGGTGGGCCACGGCACCTTCTTCAGCAGGCTCACCGGCCGGTTCCTCGCCAATTGCGAGGTCGCCGCCCTGGAGCTTTAGGGCCTTTCCGGCGGAACGGTTCCGCTCCGCCGTCCAAAATGCCTTGAGGGCAGGGAGGTCGCTTTTACCCAACGGGAGGCGGCTCTCGACCTTTACCTTGATCGGAAACCCGGTTTTTTCCAGGCAAGACAGGGCCTAGCTCGCCTTGCGCCTCGGAAAAACCCATGCTAGTGCACCCTCGCCCGGCAGGTGGATAAGGCTTCCGCCCCGGGCTCATTTCCACACCTGACGGGTTTCCCGAGCGCCTCTTTCGCAGGCCGTCCCGGTCCGAGGCCCGTTAAGACACGAGAGAGACGGTTACGTGGCGCAAAGCGGTTCCCAAGAAGGACCCCTCCTGTCGGGCGTAGCATTGCGCTATGCTTCGGCGCTGTTCGAACTCGCCCGGGAAGCGAATTCCGTGGATGCCGTTGCCGGCGATCTTGATCGCTTCGGCCAGATGATCCGCGGCAGCGACGACCTGCAGCGCCTGATCCAGAACCCCGTCTTCACGGCTGAAGAGCAGTCGGGCGCGATCGGCGCCATCCTCGACAAGGCCGGCATTTCGGGCCTCGCGGGCAATTTCATCCGCCTCGTCGCATCCAAGCGCCGGCTCTTCGCGCTTCCCGACATGATCCGGGCCTTCCAGAACCTGGCGTCCGACGCGAAGGGCATCGTCCGGGCGCAGGTCATCCTGGCGGAGGCGCCGTCCGATACCGTTCTCAACGAAATCAAGGCGGCGCTGCGCGACGTCGCCAAGGCTGACGTCTCCGTCGACGTCAAAATCGACCCGAGCCTCATCGGCGGTCTCATCGTGAAGATGGGGTCCCGCATGGTGGATGCCTCGGTGCGCACCAAACTCAATTCCATTCGTCTAGCGATGAAAGAGGTCCGCTGATGGACATTCGAGCCGCTGAGATCTCCGCGATCCTCAAAGAGCAGATCAAGAACTTCGGTACCGAGGCTGAAGTCACCGAAGTCGGACAGGTTCTGTCCGTCGGTGACGGCATTGCCCGTTGCTACGGCCTCGACAAGGTTCAGGCCGGCGAGCTGGTCGAATTCGAGAGTGGCGTGCGCGGCATGGCCCTCAACCTCGAGACCGACAATGTCGGCGTCGTGGTATTCGGCTCCGACCGCGAGATCGCCGAAGGCCAGACTGTGAAGCGCACCGGCGCCATCGTGGACGTGCCGGTCGGCAAGGGCCTGCTCGGTCGCGTGGTCGACGCGCTCGGCAATCCCATCGACGGCAAGGGGCCGATCCAGGCCACCGAGCGCCGTCGCGTGGACGTGAAGGCCCCCGGCATCATTCCGCGCAAGTCCGTGCATGAGCCGATGGCGACGGGCCTCAAGGCCATCGACGCCCTGATCCCGGTCGGCCGCGGCCAGCGCGAGCTGATCATCGGCGACCGCCAGACCGGCAAGACTGCGATCGCCCTTGACACGATCCTCAACCAGAAGCCGCTCAACCAGGGCAACGACGAGTCGCAGAAGCTTTACTGTGTCTATGTTGCCATCGGCCAGAAGCGCTCCACGGTTGCACAGTTCGTGAAGGTGCTGGAAGAGAACGGCGCGCTGGAATACTCCATCATCGTCGCCGCGACCGCGTCCGATCCGGCCCCGATGCAGTACCTGGCTCCCTTCGCCGGCTGCGCCATGGGCGAGTTCTTCCGCGACAACGGCATGCATGCCGTGATCGTGTACGACGACCTGTCCAAGCAGGCCGTCGCCTACCGCCAGATGTCGCTGCTGCTCCGCCGTCCGCCGGGCCGCGAGGCCTATCCGGGCGACGTGTTCTACCTGCACTCCCGCCTGCTCGAGCGCGCCGCGAAGCTCAACGACAGCCAGGGCGCGGGCTCGCTCACCGCTCTGCCGGTCATCGAGACGCAGGCCAACGACGTGTCGGCCTACATCCCGACCAACGTGATCTCGATCACCGACGGTCAGATCTTCCTAGAGACGGACTTGTTCTACCAGGGCATCCGCCCGGCCGTGAACGTCGGCCTCTCGGTGTCGCGCGTGGGCTCCTCGGCCCAGACGAAGGCGATGAAGAAGGTCGCGGGCAAGATCAAGGGCGAACTGGCCCAGTACCGCGAAATGGCGGCCTTCGCCCAGTTCGGCTCCGACCTCGACGCCACCACGCAGCGCCTGCTGAACCGCGGCTCGCGCCTGACCGAGCTCCTGAAGCAGCCGCAGTTCTCGCCGCTGAAGATGGAAGAGCAGGTCGCCGTGATCTATGCCGGCGTGAACGGCTACCTCGACAACCTGCCGCTCAACCGGGTGCGCGCGTTCGAAGACGGCCTGCTCTCGCTCCTGCGCGGCAAGCACGCCGACATCCTCGAGGCCATCCGCACTTCGAAGGACCTGTCGAGCGACTCGGAAGCGAAGCTCAAGGACATCGTCCAGAACTACGCCAAGTCTTTCTCGTAAAAGCTTGGGTTCTCTTAAAGATCGAACCGGGATACCGGAGAGGTAGGGCTGCTCGATGCCGAGCTTGAAAGACCTTCGTAACCGCATCGCCTCGGTCAAGGCGACGCAGAAGATCACCAAGGCCATGCAGATGGTGGCCGCCGCGAAGCTGCGCCGCGCGCAGACAGCGGCGGAAGCCGCGCGCCCCTATGCGGAGCGCATGGCGGTCGTGCTCGGCAACATCGCGTCCGGCATCACCGTCGGGCCGGAAACGCCGCGTCTCCTGGCCGGCACCGGCTCCGACCGTGTTCATCTGCTCATCGTCTGCACCGCGGAGCGTGGTCTCTGCGGTGCCTTCAACTCGTCGATCGCCCGCCTCGCCCGTGAGCACGCCAACCGGTTGCTCGCCGAAGGCAAGACAGTCAAGATCATCTGCGTCGGCAAGAAGGGCTACGACATCCTGCGTCGCCAGTTCGCCGAGCAGATCATCGAGCTCGTCGACCTTCGCTCCGTGCACCAGATCGGCTTCGAGCAGGGCGACATGATCGCCCAGAAGGTGCTCGCCCGCTTCGACGCCGGCGAGTTCGACGTGGCGACGCTGTTCTACTCGCGCTTCCGCTCGGTGATCACCCAGATCCCGACTGCGCAGCAGATCATCCCTGCCCAGATCGAGACCAGCGCCGGTGGCTCCACCGATGCTGTCTATGAATACGAGCCCGACGAAGGCGAGATCCTGACAACGCTCCTGCCGCGGAACCTCACCGTGCAGATCTTCCGGGCGCTGCTCGAGAACGCCGCTTCCGAACAGGGCGCCCGCATGAGCGCCATGGACAATGCGACCCGCAACGCGGGCGAGATGATCAAGAAGCAGACGATGACCTACAACCGGTCGCGTCAGGCGATGATCACCAAGGAACTGATCGAAATCATTTCGGGCGCCGAGGCGCTCTGACGAATCCGAGAGGAGCCTCACATGGCTAAAACCGCTACTACTGCCGGCAAGGCGACCGGCCGCATCACCCAGGTCATCGGCGCCGTCGTCGACGTGCAGTTCGAAGGCCACCTGCCGGAGATCCTGAACGCTCTCGAGACCACGAACGGCGGCAACCGCCTCGTGCTCGAAGTCTCGCAGCAGCTCGGCGAGAGCACCGTGCGCTGCATCGCCATGGACACCTCCGAAGGTCTCGTCCGCGGCCAGGAAGTCACCGACACCGGCGCGCCGATCTCCGTGCCCGTCGGCACCGCCACCCTCGGCCGCATCATGAACGTCATCGGCGAGCCGGTGGACGAAGCCGGCCCGATCGTCGGTGAAGGCATCCGCGCCATCCACCAGCCCGCACCGTCCTATGCCGAGCAGTCCACCGAGGGCCAGATTCTCGTGACGGGCATCAAGGTCGTCGACCTCCTCGCTCCTTACGCCAAGGGCGGCAAGATCGGCCTCTTCGGCGGCGCCGGCGTCGGCAAGACCGTGCTGATCATGGAGCTCATCAACAACGTCGCGAAGGCGCACGGCGGCTACTCCGTGTTCGCCGGCGTCGGCGAGCGTACCCGCGAGGGCAACGACCTCTATCACGAGATGATCGAGTCGAAGGTGAACGTGGATCCCCGTGAGAACGGCTCGGCCGCCGGTTCCAAGTGCGCCCTCGTGTACGGCCAGATGAACGAGCCCCCGGGCGCCCGCGCCCGCGTCGCGCTCACCGGTCTGACCGTCGCCGAGAACTTCCGCGACCAGGGTCAGGACGTGCTGTTCTTCGTGGACAACATCTTCCGCTTCACCCAGGCAGGCTCCGAGGTGTCGGCGCTTCTCGGCCGTATTCCTTCGGCCGTGGGCTATCAGCCGACCCTGTCCACCGACATGGGCGCCCTGCAGGAGCGCATCACCACCACCACCAAGGGCTCGATCACCTCGGTGCAGGCCATCTACGTGCCCGCCGACGACCTGACCGACCCGGCCCCGGCGACCTCCTTCGCCCACCTCGACGCCACGACCGTGCTGTCGCGTTCGATCGCCGAGAAGGGCATCTACCCGGCGGTGGACCCGCTCGACTCGACCTCGCGCATGCTCTCGGCCGCCATCGTGGGCGAGGAGCACTACAACGTCGCCCGTCAGGTCCAGCAGGTGCTGCAGCGCTACAAGGCGCTCCAGGACATCATCGCGATCCTGGGCATGGACGAGCTGTCCGAAGAGGACAAGCTCACCGTCGCCCGCGCCCGCAAGATCGAGCGCTTCCTCAGCCAGCCCTTCCACGTGGCCGAAGTGTTCACCGGCTCGCCCGGCAAGCTCGTGTCGCTTGAAGAAACCATCAAGGGCTTCAAGGGGCTGGTCGAAGGCCAGTACGACCACCTTCCCGAGGCTGCCTTCTACATGGTCGGCACCATCGACGAAGCCGTCGAGAAGGCCCAGCGTCTCGCTGCAGAAGCGGCTTAATCGCCACCAATCGTCATCCCGGAGCCGTGCCCGCACGCTCCGGGATGTTCTTGTTTAAACGTATCTCCCAAACGATTCCCGACCGTTCACCGACTGCGGGATGACGAGGAGCTCAGATGGCTACCTTCACTTTCGAACTCGTCTCTCCCGAGCGCGTGCTGTTCTCTGGCGAGGTCGACGCCGTGGTGCTGCCCGCGACCGAAGGCGACATGACGGTTCTGGCCGGCCATTCGCCCGTGATGACGACCCTGAAGACCGGGTTTCTCGTCGTCACCAGCACGCCCGGCAATGGACGGCGGGTTCTCATCCGTGGCGGCTTCGCCGACATCAACCAGAACGGACTCACGGTTCTGGCCGAGCGCGCGCTCCCGGAGGAAGAGCTGACCCAGGACATCCTCGATCAGGAAATCCTGACCGCTGAAATGCATTACGATGCCACCAACGAACCGGCCACGAGGCAAGCAGCCGAAGCGGCCATCGCGCAGCTGCGCGAAGCCAAGGCGGCGCTGAACTTCTAAGTCTGAAACAACCCGGCCCCGAGCCGGGCTTTTCTTTGATGGACACCGCCGCACCGCTCATCCTCACGCTCCAGTTCGACGAGCGCTCCTTCGCCTTCTTCGATACGCAAAGACGACGCTACTTTCCCCCTGACCGCAATCTCATCCCGGCTCACCTGACGCTGTTCCACGCTCTTCCGGGCGAGCACCTGCCGCAGATCGAGCAGGACATCGAAGCCATCTCATCGCCCTACCGACCTTTCACGCTCGACGTCACGGGTCTGCGCCCCTTAGGCCGCGGCGTCGCCTACGCGCTTGCATCCACCGAGCTGGCGCAGCTGCGTCGCGACCTAGCCCTGCATTGGAACGACTGGCTCAAACCGCAGGATCGGCAAAACCACCAGCCGCATGTGACGGTGCAGAACAAGGTCCATCCATCCGCCGCGCGGGCTCTTCTGGAGGAACTGAGCGACAGCTTCCAGCCGTTTCAGGCAGAGGCCGTCGGGCTGGAGCTGTGGTGGTATCGCGGCGGGCCGTGGGAGAAGGTGCGGAGCTTTGGCTTTTCCGCGTGATATGACATTCCACGTCATGGCCGGCCTTGTGCCGGCCATCCCGATACGGTGAGGCTCGGCGTTCCATGCAAGCGGGATCACCGGAACTGATCCCCGGATCAAGTCCGGGGACGGTGATGACGTGGTGGGTGTCATCCCCGGCGCACGCAGTGCGGGAAGGGGATCCACGATCACGCGCGGCGCTATCGATTCCCTTCCCCTCCGCTGCAGCTCCGGCCGGGAATGACACCGGGGTGCCTTACAGAAGCGAGATCACCGGCACGAGGCCGTTGATGACGTGAGATCGAGGGTGCCTTACTCCCCCATGGCGATCAGGTTAGCGTTGCCGCCAGCGGCGGCCGTGTTGATCGTCACCGTCTGCTCCGTGGCGAAGCGCAGGAGGTAGTGCGGGCCGCCGGCTTTCGGGCCGGTGCCGGAAAGGCCGTGTCCGCCGAAGGGCTGCACGCCGACCACCGCGCCGATCATGTTGCGGTTCACGTAGACGTTGCCGACCGACAGGGCCTGCACGACCCGCGCGACCGTCGCGTCAATGCGCGAATGGACGCCGAGCGTCAGCCCGTAGCCGGTGCCCTCGATGGCGCGCAGCACGTCCTCCAGACGGTCCGCCCTGTAGCGCACGACGTGCAGCACGGGGCCGAATACTTCCTGGGCCAGATCATGGGGCCTGTTGAGCTCGAAGATATGCGGCGCCACATAGGTTCCGGTCGTAGGCGCCTCACCGGCATAGTGCACTTTCGCCGAGCGCTTCATCGCCTCAATATGCGCGTCGAGCTTGTCCTTCGCCTCGCGGTCGATCACCGGACCCACATGGGTCGAGACCTCACGCGGATCGGCAATCTTCAGCTCGCGGGCATTGCCGGCGATCATCTCGATCATGCGGTCGGCGACATCGTCCTGCACGCAGAGCAGGCGCAGGGCCGAGCAGCGCTGGCCGGCGGAGCGGAAGGCCGACATCACCACATCGTCGGCTACCTGCTCGGGCAGAGCGGTCGCATCGACGATCATGGCATTGATGCCGCCGGTCTCGGCGATCAGCGGCACGATGGCCGCGTCCTTGTTGGCAAGCGTGCGGTTGATGAGGCGGGCCACTTCCGTGGAGCCTGTGAACACGACGCCCGCCACGTCCTTGTGCTCCACGAGACGCGCGCCGACACGTCCGTCGCCAGGCATGAGATGAAGTGCCGTCTTCGGCACGCCGGCCTCATGCAGGATGCGCACGGCGAGATCGGCGATCAGCGGCGTCTGCTCGGCGGGCTTCGCCACCACGGCATTGCCCGCCATCAGCGCGGCACTGACCTGGCCGAGGAAGATGGCGAGCGGGAAGTTCCAGGGCGAAATCGCCACGAACACGCCGCGCCCGCGCAGGCGCAGCACATTGCTCTCGCCCGTCGGGCCCGGCATCGTGTCTCCAGTGCCGAACAGCGCGCGGCCCTGAACGGCGTAATAGCGCAGGAAATCGACGGCCTCGCGCACCTCGGAGAGGGCATCGTCGAGGGTCTTGCCTGCTTCCACCTGTAGGAGGTGAAGCAGGGCGCCGCGCCGCTCCTCCAGGAGATCGGCCGCGCGCTGGAGCGCCATGGCGCGGGTCTTCGCGTCCGTGCGGCTCCAAGGGGCGAAACCGGCCTGCGCCGCCGCCATGGCGCGGTCGGCCACCTCCGGCGTGGCTTCCGTCACCTGGCCGACCACAGTCGAGCCGTCGATGGGGCTGACGACCGGGCGCGTTGCGCCCGAGGCCGCCTTGCCGTCGATCAGCGGCAGGGCCTTGAAGCTCTGCTGTTTGCCCTTCTCGATCTCGGCGAGAAGCGCATCGAGCGACGCCTGATGGCCGAACTCGACGCCTCTCGAATTCGCCCGCTCAGGGCCATAGAGATCGCGCGGCAGAGGCAGTTTGGGGTGGCGCGCCTTGTCGGCGGACACGATGATGTCGGCGGGGCGCTTCAGCAGCGCCTCGACCGGCACGTTCGGATCGGCCGCCACCGACACGAAGGATGAATTCGCGCCGTTCTCCAGAAGACGGCGCACGAGATAGGCCAGCAGGTCGCGATGGCCGCCCACCGGCGCATAGGCGCGGCACGCGAGGCCCGGATTGTCTTCGAGCAGGCGCGCATAGAGCGCCTCGCCCATGCCGTGCAGGCGCTGGAACTCGTAGCCCTCCGTGCCGCCGGCGCGCTCGATGATGGATGCCACCGTCAGGGCGTTGTGCGTGGCGAACTGCGGATAGATACGCGGCCGCAAGGCCAGCATCTTCTCGGCGCAGGCCATGTAGTGCAGGTCCGTCATCGCCTTGCGGGTGAAGACCGGATAATCGTCGAGGCCGCGTTCCTGGGCCCGCTTCACCTCCGTGTCCCAATAGGCGCCCTTCACCAGGCGCACCATGAGCTGGCGGTCGTATTTCTCCGCCATGGCCGCGACGGCGTCGACCACCGAGCCGGCCCGCTTCTGGTAAGCCTGAATCGCGAGGCCGAAGCCTTTCCAGCTGGCCAGGGACGGATCGGCGATCACGGCCTCGATCACCTCAAGGGACAATTCGAGCCGGTCGGCTTCTTCCGCGTCGACCGTGAAATTGAGATCGAAGGATTTCGCTTTTTGCGCCAGCTCGATCACGAGCGGCACCAGCTCGCGCATGACCCGCTCGCGGCTCGTGGCCTCATAGCGCGGGTGGAGGGCCGAGAGCTTCACCGAGATGCCGGGGCGGTTCGGCAGCGGCTCGTTGCCGGCCGAGCGGCCGATGGCGTCGATGGCGGAGGCATAAGAATCGAAATAGCGGCGTGCATCCTCGGCCGTGCGGGCGCCTTCGCCGAGCATGTCGAAGGAATAGCGGTAGATCCGGCCCTTGGACGAGGTGGCGCGCTTGAGCGCCTCGTCGATGGTCTGGCCGAGCACGAAGTGGTTGCCCATGACCCGCATGGCCTGGCGGGTGGCGGTGCGAACCGCCGGGAGGCCGAGGCGCTTCGTGAGCTGGCCCAGGATGCTCTCCGGCGTCTCACCGGGCTGAATGATGCGCGCCGTGATGCCGAGCGCCCAGGCCGATGCCGAGACCAGGAAGGCGTCAGACTTCGCCTCATGGCCGGCGAAATCGGCCTGGCCCAGCTTGTCCTCGATCAGCCGGTCGGAGGTGGCGGCATCCGGCACGCGCAGCAGGGCCTCGGCGAGAACCATGAGGGCAAGCCCCTCCTTGGTGGACAGCGCGTATTCCCGAAGCATCTCCTCGACGCCGCCGAGCCCGCCGCCCTTGGCGCGGATCGCCTCGATCAGGCGGGTCGCCTGCTCGTCCACGCGCTTCTCGCGTTCCGACGTCAGCTGCGAGGTGGCGAGAAGACGGGCCGCAAGGGCCTTGTCGTCTTCGGCGAAGGGCGGGTCGAAGGGCAGGGGGGCGCCGGGGGCAGGGCTCATGGACAATCCTCTGGATGTTTTCCGGAATATATGAGGCCGTGAGCCGTGTTTCGATGGCGAAATTGGCAAGCTTGCCTTAGATATAACGCCGGAAAACTCAAAGAGCCGTGAGAATGACGGATTTGGACCGGATCGATCGCAAGATCCTCAAACACCTCCAGGCAGACGGCCGCATCGCTACCGTGGAACTGGCCGAGAAGGTGGGGCTGTCGCCGACCTCAACAGGGGAACGCGTGAAGCGTCTCCAGCGCGAAGGGGTCATCGCCGGCTACGGCGCGAGGCTCGATCCGCACCGGCTCGGGCTTGAACTGCTGGTCTTCGTGGAGGTCTCCCTCGACAAGACGACGCCCGACGTTTTCGAAAAATTCGCCGCCGCTGTGAAGCGGGCGCCCGAGGTTCTCGAATGCCACATGGTGGCGGGCGGCTTCGATTATCTGGTCAAGACCCGTGTGGCCGACATGGCCGCCTATCGCCACTTCCTCGGCGAGATCCTCCTGGCGCTCCCGGGCGTGAAGGAAACGCGCACCTATGCGGTGATGGAGGAGGTGAAGAGCGACGGGATGCTGCCGGTGTGATGGGCCGGGGTTTATCCTCACGTCATCACCGGCCTTGTGCCGGTGATCTCGATTGATTGACGCACCGTGCCTCACCGTATCGAGATGGCTGGCACAAGGCCGGCCATGACGTGGTGGGTATCGTTACCGACACGAGGCCGGCGACGACGATGGAAATGCCTTACCCGGAAATCGTCTCCGGCTCGTTCTTCGTCTTCCAGAGGGAGAAGACGACACCACCGGCGATCAGGGCGAAGGTGACGCCGAGCGAGATCGTGGGGTCGAGTTTGCCGACGAGCTGGTTCCAGAAGATCTTGCCGCCGATGAAGACGAGCACGAGCGCCAAGGCATATTTCAGGTAGTGGAAGCGATGCACCATGGCGGCGAGGGCGAAGTAGAGCGCCCTGAGGCCCAGGATCGCCATGATGTTCGCCGTGTAGACCACGAAGGTGTCCGTCGTGATGGCGAAGATCGCCGGCACCGAATCGACCGCGAAGATCAGGTCGGCCACGTTGATCACCACGAGGGCGAGGAAGAGCGGCGTCGCCCAGGTGACGATCCGGCCCGTCTTCGGGTCGGGCTCCCGCACGAAGAAGTGCTGCTCGTGCAGGCGGTCCGAGACCCGCATGTGCCGGCGCAGGAAGCGCACCATGGCGTTGTTGTCGATGTCCGGCTCGCTTTCGGGCACGAGCAGCATCTTGACGCCGGTCACGATGAGGAACGCACCGAAGAGGTAGAGCATCCAGGCATATTCCTGCACCAGCGCCGCGCCCACGGCGATCATGATGCCGCGCAGGACGATGACGCCGATGATGCCCCACACGAGGGCCCGGTACTGGTATTTCCGGGGGATGGCGAAATAGCTGAAGATCAGCGAGATTACGAAGACGTTGTCGATGGACAGGGACTTCTCGATGAAGAAGCCCGTGAAGTAGGCGACGCCCGCATGGCTGCCGTCCTGGGTCACCAGGAGGCCGGTCTCGAACGACCACCAGATATAGGCGCCGAAGAGCGCCGCGATGCCGATATAGAAGGCGGACAGGAGAAGACTCTCCTTCACGCCGAGCTCCCGGTCCTTCCTGTTCAGGACACCGAGATCGAAGGCGAGAAGAAACACGACAAGGCTCAGGAAAGCCGTCCACATCCAGACGGGCTTTCCCAGCCATTCCACGAGAAGGAATTCTGGCATAACCGGACCTATGATTGCTTTTTCGTACAAGCATCGGCTCCGACATCACAGTCGTGTGCGCACGTCCTGCCAGAGGGGCCCGGTCGCCGATGGGTGTCACGTGGGAAGCCCGCCCGCGACCGTCAAGAGCCTCGGACCCCGGCTCCTCTGCTCAATTTTCCGTCAGATGCATGCCCCAAGGGCAGAGATGCCCGGGCAAGAGACTTGACCCCGAGGGCCGATCTGGTTGCATGGTCGAGAACCGGGCGGGCGTCCAGGAAGAGCGCCACAAAAGTCCCGACCATAAAAACAGAGGTGACGGTGATGCTTGCGGATCGTGCGACGAAGGCGGCGTGGATCAGGGGGATGCTGGCCGGAGCGGCCGTGCTTCTCGGGTCCGCCGCGGGCCAGGCTCAGACCCCGGTGCGGTTCTCCCTGGACTGGCGCTGGGAAGGGCCGGCCGCCCCCTTCGCCGTGGCGATCGACAAGGGCTACTTCAAGGCCGAAGGGCTCGACGTGACCATCGACCCGGCGGCGGGCTCCCGCGAGCCGATCTCCCGCGTGGCGTCGGGCACCTACGATGTCGGCTTCGGCGACGTGAACTCCCTCGTGCGGTTCCGCGACGAGAATCCCGGCACGGACATCAAGGCCGTGATGGTGATCTACGACCGGCCGCCCTTCGCCATCATCGGACGCAAGAGCCGCGGCGTCACCAAGGAGGTGTCGAGCCTGCAGGGCAAGAAGTTCGGCGCTCCGGCGGCCGACAGCGCCTACGCGCAATGGCCGATCTTCAAGGAGGTCAACAAGATCGACGATTCCAGCATGAAGTTCGAGAATGTGGGCTTTCCAGTCCGCGAGCCCATGCTGGCGCAAGGAGAGGTCGATGCGGTGTTCGGCTTCTCCATGTCGTCCTACATCAACCTGAAATCCCGCGGCGTGCCGGCGGACGACATCGTCGTGCTGCTCATGAGCGATTACGGCGTCGATCTTTACGGCAACACGATCATCGTCTCGCAGAAATTCGCCCAGGAGAAGCCGGAGGCCGTGAAGGGCCTGCTGCGGGCGATCATGAAAGGTGTGCAGGACACCGTGAAGGATCCGTCGAGCGCGGTCGATTCCGTTATCAGGCGCAACGACGTGGCCAAGAAGGACGTGGAGCTCGAGCGCCTCAAGATGGTGCTGGAGCAGAACATGATCACCCCCTGGGTGAAGGAGAACGGCTTCGGCGGCATCGACAAGGAGCGTTTCGCCAAGGCCCTCGACGAGATCGGCCTGACCTTCACTTACAAGACCAAACCTGAGGTCGGTGCCGTGTTCACGGAGGAGTTCCTCCCCGCGGCCGACCAGCGCAAGGTGAACTGAGTCTTCTCTTACCCTCCCCCTCAAGGGGAGGGTGAACAAGCGGAGCGCCCTGTGCCGACTTTCGTCGATATCCACGACGTCACTCACGTCTATGCGCGAACCGAGGACGGCCTGCCTGCGGTCAGGAACCTCAATCTCAAGGTGAATGAGGGCGAGTTCGCCGCCATCGTCGGTCCTTCGGGTTGCGGCAAGTCCACCCTCATGAAGCTCGCCACCGGTTTGCAGTTCCCCCGCGAGGGGACCGTCATCGTCGATGGCAAGCAGGTGGGAGCTCCTGTCAAGCTCGCCGGCATGGCCTTCCAGAACCCGACCATGCTGCCCTGGCGCACCACTCTCGACAACATCCTCCTGCCGCTCGAGATCGTGGAACCGCACCGCGCGCGGCTGCGCCGCCACAAGGCCGAGTATGTGGCGAAAGCCGAGAGCCTCCTGGAGCAGGTCGGCCTCAAGGGGCAGGGACATAAGTTCCCCTGGCAGCTCTCCGGAGGCATGCAGCAGCGCGCCTCCCTCTGCCGGGCGCTGATCCATGAGCCGAAGCTCCTGATGCTCGATGAGCCCTTCGGTGCGCTCGACAGCTTCACCCGCGAGGAATTGTGGTGCGTGATGCGCGATCTTCATGCGGCCCAGAAGGTCACGATCATTCTCGTCACCCACGATCTGCGCGAGGCCGCGTTCCTGTCGGACCGGATCTTCTGCATGAGCGCGCGGCCGGGCCGGATCGTTGCCGAGCGGGAGGTGGAGTTCCCGCGACCGCGCGATCTCGAAATTACCTACACGCCGGAATTCTCCGCGCTCGTCCATGAACTGCGCGGGCATATCGCGCAGGCGCGCAAGGCGGCTTGAGTCTCATGAAAACCAAGAACCAGCTCGCGCTTGCTCCCTGGATCTTCACCATCGGCTTCTTCGTGCTGTGGGAGATCGTCTGCCGTGTCCTGAAGGTGTCGAGCTTCATCCTTCCGGCACCCTCTACGATCCTTCTCGCCGTGTGGGAATACCGGACGCAGCTCGCCTACCACGCCATGCATACCCTCTGGATGACGCTGGCCGGCTTTGGTCTCGCGGTAGGGTTCGGCCTGCTCCTCGGCATGGTGCTCGGCTCCTCGCGGCTCATCAATGCGGGATCCTATCCGCTGCTCGTGGGCTTCAACTCGATCCCGAAGGTGGCCGTGGTGCCGATCCTCGTGTTCTGGTTCGGGGTCGGCTGGGTGCCGCCAGTGCTGACCGCCTTCCTGATCTCGTTCTTTCCCATCGTGGTGAACGTCGCCACCGGCATCGCCACGGTGGAGCCGGAAATGGAGGATGTGCTGCGGGCGCTCGGCGCCTCGAAGCGGGACATCGTGCTCAAGGTCGGCGTGCCCCGCGCCATGCCGTATTTCTTCGGCTCGCTCAAAGTGGCGATCACGCTCGCCTATGTGGGCTCCGTCATCGGCGAGCAGAACGCGTCGAATGTGGGCATCGGCAACCTGCTCACCCGCGCGTCCGCAGCCTTCGAGGTGCCGCTGGTCTGGGCCGCCCTCGTGGTGCTCGCGGTCCTCGGCGTCGTCATGTATGCGATCACCGCTTACGTGGAACGCTCCATGACCGGCTGGGCGCAGCGCTCGCAGATGGCCGCGTGAGATCGGATTGGTTTCCGCTCTCACTGATCCGGCAAGGCTGCGCCCGCCTTGTAGCCGTCTGTCAGGCTCCACGTCATGGTGACCTTGACGCTGCCCTTGTAGGAGGCGTTGCCCAGCGGGAGAACCAGGATGGGCCTGGTCAGATTGATCGTCTCGCTCTTCGTGCCGGACAGCGGCGCCCCTTTAAGAGTTTTGGCCGCCCATGCGGCGATCTCCTCGGGAACGGCTGTGGTGACATTTCCGATGTTTTTCTGCACGGCGGGAATTTCCGGAAACAGGAAGCCCGGGAGGAAGAGCGTATTGGCATCCTCGTTCACGACGGACATCGGGTAGGACAGGCACAGGGACGGCTTGGCCTGCGCGATGTCGAACCTGGCCTCATGGTTCCACGGCTTGGACGCGCCCACGTCGGATACTGAGCCCTGGCTGACGTCGTTGCGGGTGGCCCTGAACTTGCCGGGACAGCCTTCGAGGCCGAACCATTGCCGGTAAATCTCTTTCTCCTCCTGAGAGGCCATTGAGGCATCAGGCACGCCGGGCCTCATAGTGGCGCCGGGAGGCGGGGTCATCAGGCCGGGATTCGCCTGCATCACGGCGGCCTTGATGCAGGCCTCGTCGCCCTTGCACTTGGCATAAGCCTGCATGATCGCCTGGTTGACCTGCTGCTGCATGGCGGCATTCGGAGCTGCTGCGGGCGCCAGGGCCTTGTTGCGCTCTTGGATCTTTTGCATGTCGGCGATCTGCCGGGCGCTGGTGTCCTGCGCCTTGCGCATGGAATCCGGATCGAGCGGATTCATGGCATCCAGGCTGTCGCTCGGTTCCAGGACGGTTGCCAGGAAGAAGCGCTCCGCGATCGTTCCCTTCTCGGAACTGACCTTGGTCTGCCAGCTTTCCGAGCCTTCCACGCGCAGGTCGATCTTCAGGATGCGCGGTCCCGGGGGCTGCTTTGCCTGAGCCGGCATGGCGAGAGCGGCGCCGCATAGGAAAGCGGCTTGGACGAATCTTGAAACCTGCATCGCAACCGACCTTACAGAATCACGTCATAGCATCGCTATAACCTATCCGATCAATGGCCGTTACGGAAGCTTGATCAGCGCCTGAGAGACAAGGGATTGTCCGAGAGCGCCGCCGCGTCGGGGGCGTCAACAGCCGGGCGCCCGAGAAAGGCGTTCCAGAGCTTCTCCACTATCTCGCGTTCCAGATCGTCCACGATGAAGACGATGCGGCTGCGACGATCATCGCTCGGCCAGCGCGGCAACACGGCGGGAACGTGGATCACGTGCTGCACGCCGTGAATGACCACCGGGTGCTCGGGATCCTCGGCCAGGGCCACGAGTCCTTTCACACGCAGCAGTTTCGCGCCCTGGGACGAGCGCAGGAGATCAAGGAACATGTCGAGCGTGCCCTGCCGGATCGGCTCGTTGCTGGTGAGGCAGAAGGCGCGGATCTTTTCGTCGTGCCGATTCACGTCGTGATGATGATGGTGATGATCGTGGCCGTGATGGTGATGGCTGTGCTGATGGGCGTGGCTCTCGCGCTCCGCCTCCTCCACGGCCTCCGTCTTCAGCCATTGGGCCACATCGGCGATCTTGCCGTCGAGGCCGAAGAGGCCGCCTGAGATGACCGCTTCGGCCGGCGCATCCGCCTCCAGGAGAGCGGCACCCGGATTGAGCTGGTGCAGCCGCTCGCGCAGCCGCTCGAGGCTCCGCCGATCCTCGACGAGATCGGTCTTGGCGATGACGATCCGCTCGGCAACGGCGGCCTGCTTCACGGCCTCCCGATGCATGTCCAGAGTGGTGTCTGCGTTAACGGCATCGACCACCGTCACCACGCCGTCCACCGCGTAGCGCATGGACAGATAGGGATGGTAGAGCACCGCATGGAGGATCGGCGCCGGGTCGGCGAGGCCCGTGGTCTCGATGATCACGCGCTTGAACGGCAGGATGCGGTTGTTGTCGCGCTTGCGCAGGAGATCCTCGAGCGTCGCGATGAGATCGCCGCGCACGGTGCAGCAGAGGCATCCGGCAGAGAGCAGCACCATGCCTTCGTCGACGGTCTCCACCAGCAGGTGATCGAGTCCGATCTCGCCGAACTCGTTCATGATGACCACCGTGTCCTGCAGAGCCGGATCCTTCAGGAGCCGGTTGAGCAGCGTCGTTTTCCCGGACCCCAGGAACCCAGTGAGGATGGTGAGCGGGATCGGCGCGGGAGGGGGCATGGTCGTCATTCTATCAATCCACAATCGGCACTGAAGCATCGGGCATGGATTCGGATTCACGTCCGATGCTTCAAGTTTCTGTTTCCCGCATCTTTTCACGCAAAACCGGTGCCCGCTTTTGCGTTCGATGCGCCAGTGCGCCCTTCGGACGTCGTTGCTCCAAGAGAACGTTGGCCATGATGGCGGCCAGCACAAGAGCCCCGCCGGCGATTTGCAGCGGCGCCAGGGTTTCGTTCAGGATGATGGCCGAGGACAGGGCCGCCACCACCGGCTCGGCGCAGAAGATGATTCCGGCCGCCACCGCCGTGATGCGCCCGAGCGCCAGGAACTGCAGGACGAACCCACCGATGTAGCCGGCGATCGTCATCGCGACCGCGAAGGGCGCCAGGGCCAGGATCGATGGCGGCGCCAATTGTCCCGCGGCCAGGCTGATGACGATCGCGGTCGGCAGGATGATCAGCTGAACCCAGAACACCTTCGCCACCACGCCCGTCTTAGGGCAGCGCGCCGCGGTGAAGAACTGGATGGCCGTGATGACGCTGGCCCCGAAGGCGAGGGCGAGGCCGCGCCAGTCGAGATCCGAAAAGGCAGGTCCCACCACCAGGCAGACGCCGAGGGTCGCGACGGCGACGATCCCGACCAGGGCCGGCGTCAGCGGCGTCTTCTCCACGAACGGGCTCGCGAGGACGATGATGATGGGATAGGTGTAGAAGACGACCGCTGCGACCGTCACCGGAATGAAGGCGACGGACGACAGATAGCAGATGCCCTGCAGGGCGCTGGAAATCCCGAGGAGGAGCAGCTTGCCTCTCTCTTCCCGCGCCATGGCGAGCGAGCTTCTCGCGGCAGCCGCTACGATGCCCACCAGCACGAGCATCAGGAAGACCCGATAGACCACGATCGCCGAGCCGCTGGCGCCGGCAAAGGATGCCATACGGGCATAGACGATGTTGAAGCCGTAGAGGCTGGCCGAGGCGAGGGCGAAGAGGAGGCCGGCGGCGGGGGAGGAGGAGCGGGTCATCGGGCACGCGGACTATTCAGGACACCGCACCGTTCGCGCGGATCGATCGCGAAAGCAAGGGCGCAAGAAAAACGCCCGGTCGATGGCCGGGCGTTTCAAAGAGAGTGCCGTCTCACGGATCAATTCGCGACGGATTTGGGCTTCCCATTGGCATCGGCCTTTTGCGGAGCCTTCGCGGCAGGCTTGGAAGCGGGCTTGGCGCTGCCGGACACCGGCTTGACGGCGACACTGGCCCGCGCATGGTCCTTGCCCTTCGCCGTGGCCTTCACGGGCTCCTTGTCGTCCGCTTCCTTATCGTCCGATGCCTTGGCATCGATCTTCTTGGCCGGCGCCTTCTTGGACGCGGTGGCCTTCTTCGCCTTGCGGGCCTGCTCGGCGGCGTCTTCCGCGGCGGCCTGAGCGGCGAGCTCGGCCTCGGACGGAGGATTGAGCCCGATCCAGACGCGCTCCGGCTGAACCGCCGCACGCGGGCCGAGCACGGTGCGCACCGGCTTCTCGGCCGTGTCTCCGGCGAAGGCCATGACCTCGGAAGAGAACAGGTTCGGAATGTTGCTGTCCGTCTCGGCGACGGCCGGGGCGTCTTCTTCCTGCGGCATCGGCCCGCGACGGTCGCAGATGACCGGGCGCATGTCCGGCGGCGTGGTGTTGCTGGAAACCGGGAGGGCCGCGAGCTCCGGATTGGTGAAGTTCACCTTGCTGCTGAAGCCGCGGTCGAACAGTTCGGCCGCCTTGATCGTGCGCTCGTTGGCCGATTGGGCGCCGAGCACGACGGTGATGAGATGACGGCCGTTGCGCGTGGCGCTCGCCACCACGTTGAAGCCGGCCGAGCAGATGAAGCCGGTCTTCATGCCGTCGGCGCCGGCATAGCGGCCGATGAGACCATTCGTGTTGCGCATGATGCGCCGGCCGAACTGAACCGCCCCGATGTCGAACAGATCCCTGTCCTCCGGGAACTCGAGCAGCAGCGCGCGGGCCAGGATCGCCATGTCGCGGGCCGAGGTCTGGTTGCGCTCGTCGGGCAGGCCGTGGGGATTGACGAAATGACTGCTGACCATGCCGAGGCGCTGGGCATGGGCGTTCATCAGATCCGCGAAGCCGTCGATCGAGCCGCCGATATTCTCCGCGATGGTCGCGGCGATGTCGTTCGCGGACTTCACCATCAGGATCTTGAGGGCGTTGTCGAGGCGGATCTGCGTGCCGGGCTTGAAGCCCATCTTGGACGGGGGCAGGGCGGCCGCGCCGTCGGTGACGGTGAGCAGCGTCTCCATGCTCATCTGGCCGGAGCGCACCTTGTCGAGGGCCACATAGGCCGTCATCAGCTTGGTGATCGAAGCCGGAAACCAGGGGTCGGTCGCCCGTTCCGCGTGCAGGACGCGGCCGGATTCGAGTTCAACGACAAGAGCAGGGCCGCCGGCCGCCAGCGCCGAACCGCCGAACAGGGCGGCAAGGGCAAAGGCTGTCGCGCGGAGGGCTCGGCTAACGTTCATGCGGAACGACTCCTTGGCTTCGTCCAACGAAAGGGGAGGATCTCGATCAAGCCCCGCCTGTCGGCTGGGCCATTTGTAGGGCCAATCCCGAGCCTTGGCTAGGCTGGCCGGATTTTTGACAGTTTATACCGCCCTTCTTAACGAAATTCGTGTCAAGACAGTGGCAAGAGCGGCGCGGTTTGAAGATCGATATGACAACATCCCTCCTCTGGATCCCGGTAACCCTGGCGGCGGCAGCGGCCCAGACCGGCCGCAACGCCACGCAGCGGCGCCTGACCGAAACCATCGGAACCGTGGGCGCGACCCAGGTCCGCTTCCTCTACGGCTTCCCTTTCGCCCTCCTGGCGCTGGCGGTGGTGAACCTCGGGACCGGAGAGGTTGTTCCAGGCCCCAATGCGACCTTCCTGGTTTACGCCCTGACCGGGGCGGTCACCCAGATCCTCGCCACGGCCCTCATGCTGGCGGCCATGCGGGAGCGTGCTTTCTCGGTGGTCACGGCCTATACCAAGACCGAGCCGGTCCAGGTGGCCCTGTTCGGGCTGGTGCTCCTGGGAGATCATCTGACGCCGGCCATGGGGCTCGCCATCGCGGTCGCGACCTCGGGGGTTGTGCTCATGTCCGTGAAGCCGGGCACGAGCCTCACCTCCTCGGGCGCGAAGCCGGTTCTCTTCGGCCTCGCCTCGGGCGCCTTCTTCGCCCTGGCGGCCATCGGCTTTCGCGGCGCCATCCTGTCGCTCGACCACGGCTCCCCGCTGATCCGGGCCTCCACGACCCTGGTCTGGGGCCTGGGCCTGCAGACGGCCATTCTCCTGATCTGGCTCGGGATTTTCGACCGCAAGGCCCTGATGGCGAGCTTTGCCGCCTGGCGGCCCTCCCTGGGAGCGGGGTTCCTGGGGGCGCTGGCGTCCCAGTTCTGGTTCATCGGCTTCGCGCTCACGACCGCAGCCAACGTGCGGACGCTCGCCCTCGTCGAAGTCCTGATGGCGCAGGCTGTGTCCCATCGCTTCCTGGCGCAGGCGACGACCCGGCGGGAGCTGGGGGGAATGGCGCTGATCCTCGTGGGCGTGGGTTTGCTGCTCCTTGCGCAACGTTAGCGCATCGTGTGGAAAAGTGGACCCGGTTTTCCGCATCAACGATGCGCTCTTCAAGGAGTGGAGCATCGGATGGATCCCAAAAGTGCAAATCCACTTTTGGGTCCGATGCTCTAGCTTGTCGCTGCGGCAACAGCATGTTAACGAACAACATTACATGATGTTCAATCCCGTTCGGACCCGCTTTCCATGACCAATGCCGCCGTATCCGAGACCGTCCAGCCAGCCTATCGCATTCTCCAGGTCGGCGATCCGGCTCCCTGGTTCAAGCAGAACTCGTCCAGCAATCCGCAGTTCAGCTTCGATACGATCGCCGGGCGCTACATCGTCCTGTGTTTCTATGGGACGGGCTCGGACGACGTCGGCCGGGCGACCCTGGCTTCGTTCCAGGACGAGCACCGCGACCTGTTCGACGACGACAAGGTGGCGATCTTCGGCGTGAGCGTCGATCCGTTGGACGACACGGAGGCCCGGGCCAGGCAGATCGTCCCCGGCATTCGTCATTTCTGGGACTACGACGGCGCCGTCGGGCGCCTCTATGGAGCGCTTCCGCGCAATACGACGCCGGGCCAGTCGGGAATTCCGATCCGCCGCTTCTGGATGGTGCTCAATCCGACCTTGCGCGTGCGTGCCGTCTTCCCGTTCGAACAGGATGGCAGCGACCGGGAGACAGTCATGGCTTACCTGCGGGCGCTTCCGCCGGTGGACCAATTCGCCGGGTTCGAGATCCCCGCTCCCGTGCTCGTCATTCCGGATGTGTTCGAGCCCGAGTTCTGCAGGCACCTGATCGGCCTCTACGAACGGCATGGCGGTGAGGAATCGGGCTTCATGCGCGAGGTCAACGGCAAGACCGTCGCTATCCATGATGCGAGCCACAAAAAGCGCAGGGACTACACCATCGAGGACGAGAACCTGATGCGGCAGGTGCAGCACCGCATCGTCCGCCGCATCAATCCGGAGATCGAGCGGGTGCACTTCTTCAAGCCGACCAGGATGGAGCGCTACATCGTCTCCTGCTACGCGGCGGAGGATGGCGGCCATTTCCGCGCGCATCGCGATAACACGACGAGCGGCACCGCCCACCGTCGCTTCGCGGTCTCCATCAACCTCAATGGCGACTTCGAGGGCGGCGAGGTCAGCTTCCCGGAATACGGGTCGCGCAGCTACAAGGCTCCCCCGGGCGGCGCCGTGGTGTTCTCGTGCCCGCTTCTCCATGCGGTATCGCGTGTGACCGAAGGGCGCCGCTTCGCCTTCCTGCCCTTCCTCTATGACGAGGAAGCCGCCAAGATTCGGGAGGCCAACAACGCCCGTCTCGGCGAGGGCGTGAGCGCCTACAAGGCTTGATCTCGGATTATCGCTCGCCCGCCTTGATCCACTTGTCGACCTTCGGCGGCTCGTAGGCGCGGACCGCCGCGATCAGCGCGGCAGGCTCCTCCTCGACGATCAGCATCGCCCGGTGGATCGGCTTCACGAAGCCGCGCTCGACCACGTCGTCCAGGAAATCGGTCAGCTTGTCGTAGAAGCCGCCGGCATTCAGTAGCGCGCAGGGCTTGCGGTGGTAGCCGAGCTGCGCCCAGGTCCAGACCTCGAACAATTCCTCGAAGGTGCCGAGACCGCCCGGCAGGGCGATGAAGCCGTCGGAGAGCTCCGCCATCAGGGCTTTGCGCTCGTGCATCGAGCCCACCACCCGCAGGTCGCCCAGGGACCGATGGGCGATCTCCTTGTCCACCAGCGCCTGCGGCATTACGCCGATCACGTGGCCGCCCTTTTCAAGGGCCGCATCGGCGACCGCGCCCATAAGGCCGACCGAGGCGCCGCCATAGACCAACTCGATTCCCTGGACTGCCAAGGTCTCGCCGAGCGACCGGGCCACCGCGAAATAAATCGGATCCTGGCCGCTGCTGGAGCCACAGAAGACACACAGGCGCATGGGACTTTCCTTCGTGATTCGCTTAAGCCACCGATGAACGACAGGAATGGGCCGGGCTCAAGACCTTCAAGCAGAACTGAGCATCCGAAGTCCGACTTGCTGAAGGCCGCAAAGAGGGCCACCTTGTTGTCCAACAACACGATCCCCGAGGAGACATCCATGACTGCCTGCATCGTCGGCTGGGCCCATACCCCCTTCGGCAAGCTCGACACCGAGTCGGTCGAAAGCCTGATCGTCCGCGTCGCCAACGAGGCGCTGGATCATGCGGGCCTCGGCCCCGAGGATGTGGACGAGGTGGTGCTCGGCCATTTCAATGGCGGCTTCTCGGCCCAGGACTTCACCGCCTCCCTGGTGTTCCAGGCCAGCGACAGATTCCGGTTCAAGCCGGCGACCCGGGTCGAGAATGCCTGCGCGACCGGTTCGGCCGCCGTGCACCAGGCGATCAAGACCATCGAGGCAAGGCGGGCCAAGACCGTACTGGTAGTCGGCGTGGAGCAGATGACGAAGACGCCGGGGCCGGAGATCGGCAATATCCTGCTCAAGGCCTCCTACCTGCCGGAGGACGGCGGCACGCCCGGTGGGTTCGCCGGCGTGTTCGGCAAGATCGCCGGGGCCTATTTCCAGCGCCATGGCGACCAGTCCGATGCGCTTGCCCTGATCGCGGCCAAGAACCACAAGAACGGCGTCGACAATCCTTATGCGCAGATGCGCAAGGATCTGGGCTTCGATTTCTGCCGAGCGGAGAGCGAGAAGAACCCTTACGTCGCCGGTCCCCTTAAGCGCACCGATTGCTCGCTCGTCTCCGACGGTGCTGCCGCCCTGGTCCTGGCCGATACCGAGACGGCGCTTCGGATGAAGCGCGCGGTGGCCTTCCGGGCCACGGCCCATGCGCAGGATTTCCTGCCCATGTCGAAGCGCGACATCGTCCAGTTCGAGGGCTGCGCGGAAGCCTGGCGGCGGGCCTTGGATCAGGCGGGGATTCAGCTGACGGATCTCTCCTTCGTCGAGACCCACGACTGCTTCACCATCGCGGAACTCATCGAGTACGAGGCCATGGGCCTGACGGCGCCTGGGCAGGGCGCGATCGCCGTCAAGGAAGGCTGGACGAACCGCGACGGCAGGCTGCCTGTGAACCCCTCCGGCGGCCTGAAAGCGAAGGGCCATCCCATCGGCGCCACGGGCGTGTCCATGCATGCGCTCTCGGCCATGCAGCTCTGCGAGGAAGCCGGCGGCATCCAGGTGAAGAATCCGACACTCGGCGGTATCTTCAACATGGGCGGCGCGGCCGTGGCCAATTACGTGAGCGTGCTTGAGCGGATCAAGTAGCGAAGCCGTAGGGCTGCGTCGCTTCGGAGTCGTCGACCGGTAGTAATACCCTCTACGTCATCACCGGCCTTGTGCCGGTGATCTCGATTCTATTAGGCATCGAGCCCTTCAGTATCGGGATGGCCGGCACAAGGCCGGCCAAGGCGCCGGGGAGAGTGTCACTCCCCCGGCGCCTTGGCCTGAATCGCCAAGGCGTGCAGCCCCCTGTCGAAGGCACCTTTCAAGACCTCGTTCACGAGCCTGTGGCGCTCCACCCGGCTCTTGCCGGAGAAGGATTCCGACACGATATAAACCTGGAAATGAGTTGCCCCGCCTTCCCGCCACCCGGCATGGCCGTGATGCTTTTCTGATTCGTCGATGACGTTCAGGTCGGTCGGCTGCAGGCTCTCCTGCAAAGTTTGTGTGATCCAATGCTGAAGGGTCATGCTGATTTGTAAAACCTTTTTGAACGGGTCTGCGGCGAAAAGCGTTCAGGCCTTGGCTCAAGGCCCCAAGCCACTCATAATCACTGAATCATGGATCTCAACTCGCCTCTTTTCGACCGTATCCGGATCAAGCCTTCCTGCGAAGAGCCGCAGGAGACCAAGGGACCCGTCTGCGAACATCCAACCTGCAAGGCGGCGGGAGAATTCCGCGCGCCCAAGGGGCGGGACCGGGAAGGCCAGTACTGGCGCTTCTGCCTCCAGCATGTGCGCGAATACAACGCCTCGTACAATTATTTCGCCGGCATGTCGGATTCGGCCGTTGCGGCCTTCCAGAAGGATTCCATCATCGGCCACCGCCCGACCTGGACCATGGGCATGAACGCGTCCGGCGAGGAGCGCGAGGCGAAAGCCGAACCGCGGGACTGGGGCTATGTCGATCCCCTCGGGATCCTCAAGGGCGAGGATTTCACCCAGGCCCGGACCAGTCGGGCCCGGCCCGAGCCGAAGCGTCCGCGCTACAGCGGGGCGGTGCGCCGCGCGCTCGACATCCTCGGGCTCGACGAGACCGCCGACGGACCCGCGATCAAGGCCCAGTACAAGTCGCTGGTGAAGCGCTTCCATCCGGATGCCAACGGGGGCGACCGATCCTTCGAGGAGCGTCTGCGCGACATCATCAAGGCGCACGATGCCCTCAAGAGCGCCGGCCTTTGCTGAGAACGGTATCCTTTTAGGCAAGGCAGCCAAGCGCATTAGGAAATTGCGCCATTCCGTCATGGGGGTTAAGAAGCCCGTGACGTTTTCGAGACACACTTCAAAGACCGAGAGGCCCCTATGACGGCACAAACCGAGACAGCGACCCTTCTGCCTGATATGAAGGTGTCCGTGCGACAGGTCTTCGGGATCGACTCGGATCTGGAGGTTCCAGCCTTCTCGCAGGCCGAGGGGCATGTGCCCGATCTCGACCCGGACTATCTCTTCGACCGGGATACGACGCTCGCGATCCTGGCAGGCTTCGCGCGCAACCGCCGCGTCATGATCACGGGCTATCACGGCACCGGCAAGTCGACCCATATCGAGCAGGTGGCGGCCCGCCTCAACTGGCCCTGCGTGCGCGTGAACCTGGACAGTCACGTGTCGCGTATCGATCTCGTCGGCAAGGACGCCATCGTGCTGCAGGAAGGCAAGCAGGTCACCGCCTTCCAGGACGGCATCCTGCCCTGGGCCCTCCAGAACAACGTGGCGCTCGTGTTCGACGAATACGACGCGGGCCGCCCTGACGTAATGTTCGTGATCCAGCGCGTGCTGGAGCAGTCGGGCAAGCTCACTCTGCTGGATCAGAAGCGCGTGATCCGGCCTCACCCGGCCTTCCGCCTCTTCGCTACCGCCAACACGGTGGGCCTCGGCGACACCTCTGGCCTCTATCACGGCACGCAGCAGATCAACCAGGGCCAGATGGACCGCTGGTCCATCGTCACGACGCTCAACTACCTGCCGCACGACAAGGAGGTGGACATCGTCCTCTCCAAGGCGAAGCACTACCAGGAGGATGCGTCCGGCCGGGACATCGTCAACAAGATGGTGCGCGTGGCCGACCTCACCCGCTCGGCCTTCATGAACGGCGATCTCTCGACCGTCATGAGCCCGCGTACGGTGATCACCTGGGCCGAGAACGCCGAGATCTTCGGCGATACGGGCTTCGCCTTCCGCGTGACGTTCCTCAACAAGTGCGACGAGCTCGAGCGCGCCCTCGTGGCCGAGTTCTATCAGCGCTCCTTCGGCAAGGAACTGCCGGAGAGCGCCGTGAATATGGTGCTGAGCTAATCAACGATCAGGCATCCTCATCCTGAGGAGCGTAGCGTCTCGAAGGACGAGGATGCCGGGTCCAGAGTTCTCTGGAAACACCCTCATCCTTCGAGACGGCCTATGGCCTCCTCAGGATGAGGGCTTATCGGAAGCGACAGGCAAAAATGTCCATCTCGAACCGCAAGCCGGGTGAGAAGAAGGAAGCGCCGGCGGAGCCGCTGAAGCGCTCGATCGCCGGCACCATGAAGGCGATCGCCCGCAAGCCCGACCTCGAGGTCGCCTACGCGTCCGACCGTCCGGTGCTCATGGGGCAGGACAAGGCGCGCCTGCCGGAGCCGCCCCGGCGGCTGACCTCGCAGGACGTGGCGATCCTGCGCGGCAATGCCGATGCCATGGCGCTGCGGCTGGCCTGCCACGATACCACCCTTCACCGGAAGCTCGCCCCCGAGGGCCAGGCCGCCCGCGCGGTGTTCGACGCGGTCGAGCAGGCGCGCGTGGAATCCCTCGGCTCGCGGCGCATGGCCGGCATCTCGTCCAACATCTCGGCCATGCTGGAGGATCGCTACCACCGCGGCGGCAAGTACGAGGAGATCACCGACCGGGCCGATGCGCCGCTCGAGGATGCTCTCGCCCTCATGGTACGCGAGCGCCTGACCGGTGAGAAGCCGCCCGCATCGGCCGCCAAGATCGTCGATCTCTGGCGTGATTTCATCGAGGACCGCGCCGGGCACGATCTCGACGGCCTGCTCAAGAACATCGAGAACCAGCGCAGCTTCGCCCGCAACATCCGCGACATGCTCTCCTCCCTCGACATGGCCGACGAGGCGGCTCTCGATTCCGAGGACGAGGAGGACGAGGACGAGAACGAATCCGAGGAGCAGGAGCAGCAGGGCGAGGGCGAGTCCGAGCAGGAGAGCCAAGGCGACCGGGCCGAGGTGGAAACCAGCGAGGATTCGAGCGACGAGATGGAGGACGGCGCGACGGAAGAGTCCGATGGTCCTTCCGGCGAGATGCCCGAGGAATCCGAGGAAGCGGATTCGGAGGATGCCGGCGAATCCTGGCGTCCACCCTCGCGCTCCAACGAGGCCCGCGGGCCCGACTACAAGGCTTATACCAGCAAGTTCGACGAGATCATCCACGCGGAGGATCTCTGCGACGCGGACGAACTCACGCGCCTTCGCGCCTATCTCGACAAGCAGCTCGCCCATCTGCAGGGCGTGGTCGGGCGTCTGGCGAACCGTCTGCAGCGCCGCCTGATGGCGCAGCAGAACCGGTCCTGGGAGTTCGACCTCGAGGAGGGCACCCTCGATCCCGCACGCCTGCCGCGCATCGTTATGGACCCGTTCCAGCCCCTGAGCTTCAAGCAGGAGCAGGACACGAACTTCCGCGACACGGTGGTGACGCTGCTTCTCGACAATTCCGGCTCCATGCGCGGGCGCCCGATCACCGTCGCGGCTACCTGCGCGGACATTCTCGCGCGCACGCTGGAGCGCTGCGGCGTGAAGGTCGAGATTCTCGGCTTCACCACCCGCGCCTGGAAGGGCGGACAGTCCCGCGAGATGTGGCTGCAGAACGGCAAGCCGGCCAATCCCGGCCGCCTGAACGACCTGCGCCATATCATCTACAAGTCGGCGGATGCGCCCTGGCGCCGCGCGCGCAAGAACCTCGGCCTGATGATGCGCGAGGGCCTGCTGAAGGAGAACATCGACGGCGAAGCGCTCGATTGGGCGCATAAGCGACTTCTCGGCCGCCCCGAGCAGCGCCGCATCCTGATGGTGATCTCGGATGGTGCGCCGGTGGACGACTCGACCCTGTCGGTCAATCCCGGCAACTATCTCGAGCGGCATCTGCGCTTCATCATTGAGGAGATTGAGACCCGCTCTCCCGTGGAGCTCATCGCCATCGGCATCGGCCACGACGTGACGCGCTATTACCGCCGCGCGGTGACCATCGTCGATGCGGAGGAACTCGGTGGCGTCATGACCGAAAAGCTCGCGGAGCTGTTCGAGGAGAATGCCGCGCCCCCGTCCCGCGGTGCACCCCGCCGCAGGGCCGTCGCTTGAGGCTGACCCGGCGCAACTTCCTGATCGGCGGCGGTGCGGCCGCCGCGACCATGGCCTGCACGGGCGTTGCTCTGGCGCAGCGACCGCAAGCCTTCAGGGGCGCAACCTCCATCGACGTGGAGGCGCGACCGATCAGCCGCCTCTCCACCACCGATCCCGATCGCTCCCGCTTCGGCGCCCTGATGTTCCGCTCCGGGGTCGATCTGCGCTCGCGGGTCTCGGCCTTCGGAGGCTTCTCCGGTCTGTGGCGCTCGCCCGACGGGCAGGACCTCATCGCGCTGGCCGACAACGCCCAGGTGCTGAAAGCCCGGGTCGAGACATCCGACGGTCGGCTCTCGGGCCTGTCGAACCCGGTGCTGTCTCCCCTGATCCTGAGCAACGGGGTGCCGTTGCGGCGTTCGCGTTATTACGACACGGAGAGCTTCGCGCTTGCAGGCAATGCCGCCTATGTCGGCGTCGAGCGCAACCATGCGGTGATCAAGTTCGAGCGCACGGATTCCGGCAGCATCATCCGCGGCGTCCCCATTCCCGTGCCGGAGGCGGTGAAGGATCTGCCGAGCAACGGCGGCCTGGAGGCTCTCGGCGTCGCGCCCCGGCGCTCGCCCTTGAACGGGGCGCTCGTGGGGATCGCGGAAGGCGGCAGCGGCTTCATCCTGACGGGTCCGCGCCAGGGCACCTTCGAGATCGTTCTCTCCGGCGGCTATGCGGTGACCGATCTTGCCTTCCTGCCCGAAGGCGACGCCGTGCTCCTGGAGCGCCGGTTCTCGCTTTTCGGCTTTTTCGGCTGCCGCCTTCGCCGCATCGAGGCGGCGGCGCTGAAGGCTGGGGCCAGCGTAGACGGTGCTGTTCTCTACGAGAGCGAAGCCTCGCATCAGGTCGACAACATGGAGGGGTTGGCGATCCATAAGGAAGGTCGCGATACCGTTCTTTCCCTGATCTCGGACGACAATTTCAGCTCGCTGCAGAAAACCGTACTGCTCGAATTCTCCCTTCTCGGCTGAGCCTGCCTTACGAATGGGCATTCGCCTTTTTTCTCATCGTTCTTTGCCGCTTCTATCCCTTCGTCGTGCTTGAAGCCTCAGGTTTCGCGCTACTAAGCTCCCTTCATGCGGGCCCGCTGCCAATCTTTGCGCCGGGTGTCCGCCTTCGAGGCTTGAGGAGATCCGGTGGCGGCACGGGCGGTCTTCGACGAGATGAGCGGCCATGACGGCCAGAGCAGGGATGCCTACCGGGTTCTCCAGGACTGGCTGAAATCCGCCCCGCCACAACTGCTGGAACATCGCCGCGAGGAAGCGGAACTCTTCTTCCGCAGGGTCGGCATCACCTTCGCGGTCTACGGCAACACGGAAGCCGAAGAGCGGCTGATTCCCTTCGACATCATCCCGCGCATCCTGTCGGGCAAGGAATGGAAGCGGCTCTCTCAGGGCCTCGAACAGCGCGTGAAGGCGCTCAACCTGTTCCTTAAGGACATCTACGGACCGCGGGAGATCCTGCGCGCCGGAATCATTCCGCCGGAACTCGTCTATCTCAATCCCTATTACCGCCCGCAGATGCACGGGCTGTCCCTGAACAGCGACATCTACGTGCAGGTGGCGGGGATCGACATCGTCCGGGTCGACGACCAGGATTTCTACGTACTCGAGGATAACCTGCGCACGCCGTCCGGCGTCTCCTACATGCTGGAGAACCGGGAGGTGATGATGCGCCTCTTCCCCGAACTCGTGGGCATGCAGCGCATCCGGCCCATCGAGAACTATGTGGACGAGCTTCTTGGCACCCTCAAATCCGTCGCGCCGGCGTCGAGCCCGTGGGAACCGACCGTGGTTCTCCTCACGCCCGGTTCGCTGAATTCCGCCTATTACGAGCACAGCTTCCTGGCCGACCGCATGGGCGTCGAGCTGGTCGAAGGGCGCGATCTCTTCGTGCGCGACGAGATGGTCTACATGCGTACGACCGAGGGGCCGAAGCGCGTCGACGTGATCTACAGCCGCATCGACGATGACTTCCTCGACCCGCTCGTCTTCCGTCCCGATTCCGCTCTCGGCGTGCCGGGTCTGATCGCCGCTTACCGGGCGGGCAACGTCGCCATCGCGAATGCGCCCGGAACGGGCGTTGCCGACGACAAGGCCATGTACTCCTACGTGCCCGACATCGTGCGCTTCTACATGGGCGAGGAGCCGATCCTGAAGAACGTGCCGACCTGGCGCTGCCGCGAGCAGGAGGCTTTGTCCTACGTGCTCGACAACCTGCACGAACTCGTCGTGAAGGAAGTCAACGGCTCGGGCGGCTACGGCATGCTGGTGGGGCCGCATGCGAGCGCGCAGGCGCGTGAGCATTTCAAGGCCCGGATCCTCGCCAATCCGGACAATTACATCGCCCAGCCGACACTCGCCCTCTCGACGAGCCCGATCTTCACCGAGAAGGGGCTGGCGCCGCGCCACGTGGATCTGCGCCCCTTCGTGCTGACGGGCCGCGACGGGGTCAGGCTCGTGCCCGGCGGTCTGACCCGGGTGGCGCTGACGGAGGGGTCGCTGGTAGTCAATTCGAGCCAGGGCGGCGGAACCAAGGATACCTGGGTGCTGAGTGAATGAGCGGGAGCGTTTCGCGTGCTGAGTCGTGATGCCGACAGCCTCTATTGGCTCTCCCGCTACGTGGAGCGGGCCGAGAACACGGCGCGCATCCTCGATGTCGCCTATCGCATGGCGTCGATGCCGATCTCCTATAACGGCGTCGAGACCAATGAATGGGAATCCGCCCTCATCACGGCCGGCGGGATCGATCAGTTTCGCGCCGTTTATGGGGATGCGACTCCGGAGAACGTGATCGAGTTCCTGGCCTTCTCCGAGGCCAATCCGTCGAGCATCCAGAGCAGCTTCGACACGGCGCGGCAGAATGCCCGCTCCGTCCGGTCCGCGCTGACCTCCGAGATGTGGGAGGCGATCAACTCCGCTTGGCTGGACCTGCGCCGTTTCCGCTCGAAGAAGATTAATGTCGAGGATCTTCCCCGTTTCCTGAACCTCGTGAAGGAAGCCTCGCTTCGTTACGATGGATCCGCCATGCGCACCATGCTGCGCAACGACGCCTATTGGTTCTCGCGGCTCGGCGTCTATATCGAGCGCGCCGACAACACCGCGCGGGTGCTGGACGTGAAATATCACGTGCTCCTGCCGCAGGACGCGGCGGTGGGCGGCGGCATCGATTACTATCAATGGGCCGCCATCCTGCGCTCGGTCTCGGCGCTGGTGAGCTATCAATGGGTCTATCACCAGAACCTGCGGCCCTGGCTCGTGGCGGATCTCCTGATCCTGCGCGAGGAGATGCCGCGCTCGCTCGCCGCCTGCTACGCGTTCCTGTCCCGCCACCTCGACGACATCTCTCATCGTTACGGAACGTCAGGCGCAGCGCAACGGCAGGCGCGGGCGACCCATGCCCGCCTTGCGAACCAGAACATCGAGGATATCTTCCAGCACGGGCTGCACGAGTTCCTGCAGGACTTTCTTGCCGAGAACAACCGGCTCGGGCAGGCCATCACGAACCAGTATCTCGGCTGACCCATGCGCATCCGCATCACCCACGAGACGGTCTACCACTACAGCGAGCCAGCCAAGTCGGCGATCCAGCTCCTGCGTCTGACGCCGCGCGGCTGCGACAGCCAGACGGTCCTGTCCTGGAACATCGACATGGACGGCGATGCCAGGCTGATGCGCCGGGAGGACTGGTACGGCAACATCATCCACAGCCTGTCCGTGTCAGGTCCGGTGAGCCAGATCACCCTGCATGTGTCCGGGGAAATCGAGACCACGGATACGGCTGGGATCATCAGGGGAGGGGTCGAGCGCTTTCCGGAGGTCTTCTACCTGCGGGAGACCGCCCTTTCCCGGGCCGATGCCGCCATTCGCGAATTCGCGGAGCTCACGGCAGGCCGCTTCACCAATCCGCTCGACCAGGCCCACGCGCTCCTGAGCGCCATCCCCGAGCGCCTGCGCTTCGACACGCAGGCCACCAGCGCCACGACCACGGGCGCGGACGCTTTCGCGGCCGGTCATGGGGTCTGCCAGGATTTCACCCATGTTTTCCTGAGCGCGGCGCGGATCTTGAAGATCCCGGCCCGCTACGTCTCGGGCTATCTGCACAAGCCCGGAGAGGTCGAACAGGAGGCGGGCCATGCCTGGGTCGAAGCCTATATCCCGGATCTCGGCTGGGTGAGTTTCGACCCGGCCAATGCTGTTTCCGCAACGGAACACTACATCCGATTGGCCATCGGACTCGATTATCTTGATGCGGCCCCGGTTCGAGGAAGCTATTACGGTATGACCCGTGAAGCGCTCGACGTTCGTTTGAGGATCGAAAGCGCCCGTCAGTCACAGGCGTAAGAATGGCCTCGACAACAGAGCAACTCGACCAGAAGGCCCCAGGAGGAACCCCCATGACGTATTGTGTCGGCATCCTGGTGCGGGATGGCTTCGTCATGATCGCTGACACGCGCACCAATGCGGGCGTCGACAACATCGCGACCTTCCGCAAGCTGCACCTGTTCGAAAAGCCCGGCGAGCGCGTCATCACGCTGGCGACAGCCGGCAACCTGTCGGCCAGCCAATCCGTCATGTCGCTGCTGACCGAAGGCCTGGAGAATCCTGAGACAGGCGTGGTCGAGACGCTCCTGACGGTGCCCAGCATGTTCAAGGCGGCCCAACTCGTCGGCCGCGCCATCCGCCAGGTTTACGAGGTGGACGGGGTCGAGATCGAAAAGCGCCAGATGACCTTCGACGTGACCATGCTGCTCGGCGGGCAGATCGGATCGAGCCCCATGCGGCTCTATCAGATCTATTCCGCCGGCAATGCCATTGAAGCCACCGTCGATACGCCCTTCCTCCAGATCGGCGAGCCGAAATACGGCAAGCCGATCCTCGACCGGGCGATCTCCCACGGCACCAGCCTCGTCGAGGCCCTGAAGCTCGGCCTCATCTCCATGGATTCGACTCTCAAGTCCAATCTCGGGGTCGGCCTGCCGATCGATATTGTGGTCGCCAAGCGCGATGCCCTGAAGGCGCAGGTCATCTATCGGATTCAAGAGGACGAGCCGTATTTTCGGGATCTGCGCGAGCGCTGGTCCGCCGCTTTGCGCGCGGCCCATCAGGCCATTCCTCATCCGCCTTATGCGGAAGAGGTTCTCTGACCGAAGATCATCGGCAAGACAGCCGCCCCAATTCGAACGACGACGGCTCAAGCGGTCCGGTGATGATGCTTCGCCTCGGAGCGCATGAGCTTCAGGACCGCCCCATAGGGGGCAATCGCGATCGCCGCGAGCGCGAGCTTCACCAGATAGTCGGCCACCGCCAGATTGGTCCAGGGCAGGGCGATGCACTGATCCGCGATGCCGGCATGTCCGAGCGCGTCGCTGATGGTGAGGCCGAGGCCCGGGACCACGCCGCAATAGAAGGCGAAGGAGAAGAAGATCGCCGTGTCGAGGCCCGACGAGATGACGGAGGACACGAAGGGCGGCATCCACCAGGCATGGCCGCGCAGGCGGAAGAAGATCTGGATGTCGAGAAGCTGGGCTACCAGGAAGGCCGCGCCCGAGGCGATCGCGATGCGGGGCGACGCGAGAATGACCGACAGAACCACCGCCAGCGCGAAGCCGGCATAGACCACCCGGCGGGCGCCTTTGGGGCCGAAGCGCCGGTTCGACAGGTCGGTGACCAGGAACGAGAACGGATAGCTGAAGGCACCCCAGGTCAGGTAGTTGTCCAGGCCGAGGTGCTGGAAGGGATATTGGACCAGGATGTTCGACGAGAGGACGACGAGGGTCATCGCCGCAAGGGCAATGAGAAAGTCGCGGCGGTCGAGCTTTGTCATCATCGGCCTCTCTTGAGCCAACAGCTAAGGCTTGATCCAATGCAAAACGGGCGGCACCGAGGCCGCCCGCAAAGCCGATTCACTGGCGATCGGAGATCAGCTCGCAGCGGCGAGCTTCTTCTCGATCTCGCGCTTCACAGCGAGGGCGGTGGTGGAGAGCTCTCCAGCCTTGGCCTTGGCCAGGAAGGCGTCGAGGCCGCCGCGATGCTCGACCGAGCGGAGCGCATTGGCGGAGACGCGCAGGCGCACGGAGCGCTGCAGGGTGTCAGACTGGAGCGTGACGTTGCAGAGGTTCGGCAGGAACTTCCGCTTCGTCTTGCGGTTCGAGTGGCTCACCAGGTGGCCACTCAGCACGGCCTTGCCGGTCAGTTCGCAACGGCGCGACATGGGTTCAATCCTATTCGTCTATGAAGGGTCGCGACCTCGAATTCGCGGGTTTGCCTGATCGCAGATCCCACGCGGCCGGACACCAGAAGTCCTTGGAAGGTGCGAGCCTATAGGCCAAAAAAGGGGAGGACGTCAAGAAAGGTGAGACATCGCATCTCGTTTTTTTGAAGCGACGTGGTCATGATTTATTCCGAATCACGTGCGATGCAACGGAATAGACTATCAGGATAGCCTTCATGCGCCTCATCGCCTCAGCTCTCGTGACCGTGGCCTTTGCCGGATCGGGCTCGCTCGCGCAAGCCCAGACCGCGCCGGGCCAGACCCTGAAAGTGAGCTACGACATCACTCTGGCCGGCCTGCCCCTGGGTAAGGCGGACCTGTCGTCGTCCTTCAAGGGAACGAAGTACGAACTGGAAGGCCGGGCGAAGCTGACCGGGCTCGCCATGATCCTGACCGGGGGCCGGGGCGAGGCCAATGCGTCCGGCACCCTGGACGGCGACGCCCCGCCCCGCTCGAACAACTTTTCCGTGGTGTCGAAGACCTCCGACAGCCAGCGCGTCGTCCGCATGGGAATCAAGAGCGGCCGGGTGGCCCAGGTCGAGATCGATCCACCCCTGGAGCCGAAGCCCGACCGGGTTCCCGTCAAGGCGGCCGACAAGAACGGCGTGGTCGACCCCATGAGCGCCCTGCTCATGCCGGCCATGGCGTCGAAGAGCCTCACCGACCCGGCCAATTGCGACCGGACCCTTCCGGTTTTCGACGGCGCCTCCCGCATGAACGTGGTCCTCTCCTATGCAGAGACGAAGAAGGTGGAGGTGCCGGGCTATTCCGGCCCTGTCCTCGTCTGCAACGCCCGCTACGTGCCGATCTCCGGCCACAGGAGCGAGCGTCCGGGCACCAAGTTCATGCAGGACAACAAGGACATGTCCGTCTGGCTGGCGCCCGTCGAGGGGCCGCGCGTGCTGTTTCCGGTCAAGGTCTCCGTGCGCACCATGATCGGCATGGGCGAGATGCAGGCCTCCCTCTGGTCCCTGGAGGACGGCAAATCGCCTGCCCCGGCCCGCAAGGCCATGAAGGCCGACGAGACCGTGAAGGCCGAGGCCATTCAGTAAGTCTTGAAAATCCCTCGCGATTCGTACTGTTCCTGGTAGCGAAAGCGCGCTGCGGCACCATATAAGGGGCAACCGCAGTCTGCCCATGCGCGCGAGGCTGCTCCGTAGGGAAGGCTCCTGGCGCCGGTCTCCGGCTCTAAAGCCTCTCGGCTCTCACTCCGGGACCGTTTCAGCATTACCCGTCATCCAGGCATGTCCCGTCGTTCCCTTCCTCCGCAAGTGCGCGCGCGCGGCGTGACCGCCGTGCTCGGCCCCACCAATACCGGCAAGACCCACCTGGCCATCGAGCGCATGCTCGGCCACGACAGCGGCATGATCGGCCTGCCCCTGCGCCTGTTGGCGCGCGAGGTCTACAACCGCGTGGTGGAGAAGGCAGGACATCACAACGTCGCCCTGGTCACGGGCGAGGAGAAGATCAAGCCGGACCGGCCGCGCTACTGGATCTCTACCGTGGAGGCCATGCCGCGCGATCTCGATCTCGCCTTCGTGGCCGTGGACGAGATTCAGCTCGCCAGCGACCTGGACCGGGGCCACGTGTTCACCGACCGCCTGTTGAACCAGCGCGGGCGCGAGGAGACGCTTCTCATCGGCTCGGCCACCATGCGGCCCCTGATCGAGGCGCTGATCCCGGGCGTGCACGTGGTCACGCGGCCGCGCCTGTCGAAGCTCTCCTTCGCAGGTGAGAAGAAGGTGTCGCGCCTGCCCCGGCGCTCGGCCATCGTGGCCTTCTCGGCCGAGGAGGTCTACGGCATCGCCGAGCTGATCCGCCGCCAGAGCGGCGGCGCCGCGGTGGTGCTGGGCGCCCTCTCGCCCCGGACCCGCAACGCCCAGGTCGAGCTCTACCAGAACGGGGACGTGGATTACCTCATTGCCACCGATGCCATCGGCATGGGGCTCAATCTCGACGTGGACCATGTGGCGTTCGCGTCCGACAAGAAGTTCGACGGGTTCCAATTCCGCAAGCTCAACAATCCCGAACTCGCCCAGATCGCCGGCCGGGCCGGCCGCTACATGCGCGACGGCACCTTCGGCACCACGGGCCGCTGCCCGCCTTTCGATGCGGAAACCGTCGAGGCGCTCGAGAATCACACCTTCGACCCGGTGCGCATCCTGCAATGGCGCAATCCCGACCTGGATTTCTCCTCGTTGGCCCGTCTGCGCGATTCCCTTGGGGCGCAGCCGCGGGAGCACGGCCTCGTGCGGGCGCCCACGGGCGAGGACGTGACGGCCCTCGAGGTCCTGGCGCGGGAGGACGACATCCGGGGGATGACCCGCTCCCAATATGCCGTGGAACGGCTCTGGCAGATCTGCCAGGTGCCGGATTATCGGAAGGTTTCCCCACAGACCCATGCGGATCTCGTCGGCCAGCTCTATCGTTTCCTCATGAAGGATGGGGCCATCCCGGCCGACTGGTTCGCCCGCCATCTGTCCGCCATGGACCGGACCGATGGGGATATCGACACCCTCTCCAACCGCATCGCCCAGGTCCGCACCTGGTCCTTCGTCGCTAACCGTCCCGATTGGTTGAAGGATCCAGAGCATTGGCAGGATGTTGCGCGTCAGGTAGAGGACAAGCTATCGGATGCGCTCCATGAACGCCTCGCCCAACGGTTCATCGACCGGCGGACGAGCGTTCTCATGCGGCGCTTGAGAGAGAAAACGATGCTCGAAGCGGAAATTACGACCACCGGCGACGTCACCGTCGAGGGTCAGCATATCGGTCACCTGCACGGCTTTCATTTCGTGCCCGATCCCCAGGCCGACACCACGGAGGCCAAGACCCTGCGCAACGCGGCCAGCAAGGCGCTCGCCGGGGAGATCGACGCGCGGGCGGACCGGTTCGCCGAGGCTCCCGATGCCATGCTCGTGCTGTCGAACGACGGCACGATCCGCTGGATGGGCGACCCGGTCGCCAAGCTGGAGGCCGGCGACAAGCTGTTCGAGCCCCGTGTGCGCATCCTCTCGGACGAGCATCTCACGGGCCCGGCCCGCGAGAAGGTGGACACCCGCCTTCGCGCGTGGCTGAAAGCCTATGTCGTGCGTCTGCTCGGGCCCCTGCTGCAGCTCGAGGACAGCGCCGAGCTGACGGGCCTTGCCCGCGGCATCGGGTTCCAGATCGGCGAGGCCCTGGGTGTCCTGGAGCGCGCGAAGGTTCTCAACGACGTACGCAGCCTCGACCAGGATGCCCGCGGCGCCCTGCGCAAGGCCGGCGTCCGGTTCGGCGCCTATCACCTCTATCTGCCGGCTCTCCTGAAGCCGGCGCCCCGCGTTCTGGCGACCCAGCTCTGGGCCCTGCAGAACGGCGGCCTCGAGCAGAAGGGCATCGACGAGATCGCCCATCTCGCCCAGTCCGGCCGGACGTCGATCCCGGTCGATCCCGAGATCGGCCATGGTCTCTATCGGGCGGCGGGCTTCCGTGTGCTCGGCGGCCGTGCCGTGCGCGTCGACATCCTGGAGCGCTTGGCCGACCTGATCCGCCCCGCCATCGCCTACCGTCCCGGCATTACCCCGGGCGAGCCGCCGGCCGGTGCAGCCGATGGGGAGAGTTTCGTCCCGACCGTGTCCATGACCTCGCTCGTGGGCTGCGCGGGTGAGGACTTCGCCACGATCCTCAAGTCCCTCGGCTATGTGATGGAGCGTCGTCCCGGCCCGGCCATCACCGTGCCGCTGGTCGAGGCTCCGAAGGCTGTCGAGCCCCAGGCCATCACGCCCCCGGCCGCTGCCACTGAAGCAGAAGCTCCCGCTCCGGTGGAGCAGACTGCGACCGAGACATCCGAAGCCGCTGTCGGCTCGGAGGAGGTCGGCTTCTTCGCCGTCGAGGCTCCCGAGGCGACCGTGTCCCAGCCGGAGGTGGAAGCGAGCGCCGCCGAGGCCGTGGCTTCGCCGGAAGGCCAGCTTTTAGCTCCCGCCGACGCTTTGGCCGAGGCTGCAGCGGCTGAAGCCCCCACTGAGCCCGAGATGATCGAGGTGTGGCGCCAGGGCCGCCGCCATCACGAGGGCGGGCAGGCCCGGCATGGCCGCGAGGCCCGTGGTGGACGCAACCAGGAACGCGGCGAGCGTCGCCAGCGTCAGGGCGGCGAGGCCCAGGGCGAGGCCGGTGAGCGGCGTCCGCGTCCCGAGCGCCGCGAGGCGCAAGGGGAGGGCGGGCGCCCGCAGAACCGTCCGCCGCGCGGGCCCGGCCGTGGAGAGGATCGTCGCGGCGAGGACCGCCGGGGGCCCCGTCCCGACAAGCGCCCCGACAACCGGCGCGAAGGTGGCCATGAGCGCCGCGAGAAGCAGCCGGACCCGAACTCGCCCTTCGCCAAGCTGATGGCCCTCAAGGCGCAGCTCGAGGACAACAAGAAGTGAGGATGTGACGCGCATGCGTGAGGACCGGCAGCGGCTCGACAAGTGGCTGTGGTTCGCACGCTTCGCGAAGACCAGGACGCTGGCGGCCAAGCTGGTCACCGGCGGCTTCGTCCGGCTCAACGGCCTGCGCACCGACAATGCCGCCAAGGCGGTGGCGGTCGGCGACGTGATCACCCTCGCGCTCGCTCGGACTACCCTGGTGGTCCGGGTCGAGAGCCTCGGCGAGCGGCGCGGCCCTGCGCCGGAAGCAAGGCAGCTCTACATAGATCTCAGCCATGACAACGCGGCGCTTGTCAGCGACGGCGACAAGGGCTAGAGCGGCGGCATAACGCCGTTTTGTTGACTTACGAACAGACCCTCGAAGGACCGTTCATGACCTACGTCGTCACTGAAAATTGCATCAAGTGCAAATACATGGACTGCGTCGAAGTGTGCCCGGTCGATTGTTTCTACGAGGGCGAGAACATGCTCGTCATCCACCCCGACGAGTGCATCGATTGCGGCGTCTGCGAACCGGAATGCCCCGCCGAGGCGATCAAGCCCGATGCGGAGCCGGGCCTTGAGCAATGGCTGAAGCTGAATGCCGACATGGCGAAGAGCTGGCCCAACATCACCATCAAGAAAGATGCGCCCGCCGACGCCAAGGAGTTCGACGGCGTTGCGGCCAAGTTCGAGACCTATTTCTCGGCTAATCCGGGCGAGGGCGACTGACGCCGGACAGGAGAGAGGTCCGCCTATCGGGCCGCTGTCCATCGTCTTTCACGTTCATGGCCTTGCCTGGATCGGAAACGGGAACCAGTTTCCTCACGATGCGTTAGCTTTGAAAGCGCGGCCATAAACGGACCTGCTTAACGCTGTCCTTTGAAATATTTTTGCTTTTTCGGCCGGACTGTGATAGGGTCCGCAAATGCCGTCGCTTGCGCTCAAGCCGTGCACCGTCCCTGCAGACCGGCGGTTCACATCATTGAAGCAAAGATTCGCGTCCTTTGACTTAAGGGAGCGTTGCTGCCCTGGTCAAGGGTATGAGCGTATTTAGCCGCTGGCTTACATCAGGGAGACGAGCGGAATAGTCAAGTTCCGTGACGCTCAATCTCGATCCTCGTTCCCCTGGGTCCCTGCCCAGTGGAGCCAAAGCTCCCTCGCTGCAAGCGAGGGCCATGCAAGGAGGCCTCTCTCGCATGACAACCGCCAAGAAGTCCGCCCAGCGCCTTGGGTTCAAGTCCGGTGAAGCGATCGTGTATCCCGCTCACGGTGTCGGCCGCATCACGGCCATCGAAGAGCAGGAAATCGCAGGCTTCAAGCTGGAGCTCTACGTGGTCTCCTTCGACAAGGACAAGATGGTCCTTCGCGTTCCGACCGGTAAGGCTTCCAGCGTGGGCATGCGCAAGCTTGCCGAGCCGGCCCTGGTGCAGAAGGCTCTGGACGTGCTGACGGGTCGTGCCCGCGTGAAGCGCACCATGTGGTCGCGCCGCGCGCAGGAATACGAGGCCAAGATCAATTCCGGCGACCTGATTGCCGTTACGGAAGTCGTGCGCGACCTTTACCGCTCCGAGGCTCAGCCCGAGCAATCCTACAGCGAGCGTCAGCTCTACGAATCCGCCCTCGACCGCGTGGTTCGCGAAATCTCCGCCGTCAACAAGATCACCGATACGGAAGCCCTCAAGCTCATCGAGCAGAGCCTCGCCAAGTCTCCGCGCCGGGTGAAGGGCGCTGAGGCGGATGCCGAGGGCGACGACCTTCAGGAAGAAGCCGCCTGATCCGAAGGCGCCTTCCGTCACTTAAAAAGCCCGGCTTGAAGCCGGGCTTTTTCGTGTCTGAACCCCTTGTTTTCCAAGGGACGGAATCTATTTTGCAGAACTCGGCTGTTAGAAGTGAACTTTTTGCGGCCTCGCTCGTTGTGTCTCTGCCAAGGGAGAGCACACAATGGGAGAAATCTCAGGGGTTCGCCGCCGGTTCGTCCGCGCTGCCATGAATGCACCTTTTCTCGAAAGGGAAGAGGAGCACCTTCTTGCCGTGCGCTGGAAAGAGAACCGCGATGAAGCGGCACTTCATCAACTGACTGCTGCTCACATGCGCCTCGTGATCGCACTGGCAGCCCGTTTTCGTCACTATGGCCTGCCGATGGCCGATCTCGTTCAGGAAGGCCATGTGGGGCTTCTCGAAGCCGCTGCCCGATTCGAGCCTGAACGCGAAGTTCGTTTTTCGACCTATGCGACCTGGTGGATCCGTGCCTCCGTGCAAGATTACATCCTTCGCAATTGGTCAATCGTTCGCGGCGGAACGAGTTCCGCCCAGAAAGCACTTTTCTTCAACCTGCGCCGTCTGCGTGCCCGCCTGACCCGTGGCGGCGAGGAGCGCATTTCTTCCGACGTGCATGCGAAGATCGCCGAGGCAATCGGCGTGTCCAAAGCCGACGTGGCTCTCATGGACGCCCGCCTCTCGGCCCCCGACACATCCCTCAATGCGCCGGTTCTCGATGCCGATGCGGGCAATTCCGCAGAGCGCGTGGAGTTCCTGGTCGACAACAGCCCGTTGCCGGACGAGAGCGTCACCGACGTGATCGACACCGAGCGTCGCGTGCGCTGGCTCCAGCAGGCGCTGGAAGTGCTCAACGAGCGTGAATTGCGGATCCTGCGCGCTCGCCGCCTCGACGATGAGCAGGTGACCCTGGAATTCCTGGGCGACCGGCTCGGGATCTCGAAGGAGCGTGTGCGCCAGATCGAGAATCGGGCGCTTGAAAAGCTCAAGCGCGCCTTGGTCGAAAGGTATCCCCAGGCTTCAGGGGCCTTCGTTTAACCACCCGGCAAGGCGAGCATTCCCATCGGCGAAGCGGGCAACCGCTTCGCCGATTTCATTTTGGAGCATCGAACGCAAAAGCGGGTGCCGGTTTTTGCCTGAAAAGATGCTTTAGAAACGAGAAGACTTACTCGACGACGATCTTGTAGCGCTCGCCCACCTTGAGCGTATCGTTCCTGTTGAGGCCGTTGAGCAGCAGGAACTTGTCGAGCGCCCGGTCGACGGGCATCCGGGCCGCCAGGGTCTGCACCGTGTCGCCCCGCTGGGCGGTGACGACCTGCAGCTTCAGCGGCCTGATCCGACGGGCTTCGTCGGGCTGCACTTGCCGGACGCTGTTGAGGGTCTGCTGGAAGATCCCCTCCAGGTCTCCCCTGTTCCCGCGGGTCGCCATGATGAGCCGGAAGGTGGTATTGCCGATCCGGACGGCCGAAAGACGGAAGGTCCATTCCTTGCCGTTGGACAGGGCGGTGACGACAGGCAGGCCGTTCACCATGCCCGTGGTCAGGGTGCCGGGCTCGATCGTATCCGTCCAGGTGGAGCGCAGCACATCCTCGAGGCTCTGTCCGATCGGCGTATCGGCGGCATCGAACAGGAGGCGGCGTTCTCCGTCGCCCGAAGAGCCCAGCACCGCCTGGGAGGTATTCTCGAGAGTGAAGCCCTCTGGTGCCTCGAAGGCGACGCCGAGCCTCGAATGGATGAACCGGCGGCCCTTCACGACACCGTCGGCTGGATCGTCCCCATAGGAGAGGCCGTCGAGTGCCGTCAGGTAGGCGAGGCGCCCGGTTTCGCCCGTTCCCTGCATGCCCGTGCGGCGCGCCGCCTGGAGCGAGCGCGCCACCCGGTCGTCGGTGCGCGGGTGGGAGGCGTTCCGCTCGGCGGTGGAGGAATCCGAACTGGCGCTCGAGCGTCCGAGGGCCGTCAGGAAACGCGAAGCCCCGTAAGGATCGAAGCCGGCCCGGGCCAGGACCTTGACCCCTGTCTGGTCCGCCTCGAGCTCCTGCGCGCGCGAGAAGCTGGCCAGGGCCGAGCGAGCCTGGTTCTGCGCCATGGCGGCTTCCTCGGCATCGTTCAGCACGTTCTCGGCCACGCGTTCGATCAGGTCTGAGCGGGCCTGCAGCTCGCTGCGCTGGGACGCGTGGCGCAGTGTGACGTGCGCGATCTCGTGCGAGAGCACGGCGGCGACCTCGGAGGTGTCATTGGCGAGGGCCAGGAGCCCGCGTGTCACGTAAAGGCGCCCGTTCGGCAAGGCGAAGGCATTGACCACGGGCGAGTTGAGGATCGTCACCTGGAAGGCTTCGTCGGGCCTGTCGGTGGCCATGACGAGGCGGTTCGTGACGTCGGTCAGCATCTGTTGGAGCTGCGGAGCCCTGCCTTCGCCACCGAATGCCCGCACGAGCCGGAGATGGTCCCGGTCGCGGTCCGGGCCGATCACCCGCGGCGCGTTGGCCGGCAGCGAGACATCGCCGCCGAATCCCGAGCAGCCTGCAAGAAAGACTGCAAGCATCACGCTGCCGAGGATCGGGAGACTACCTTTTCGACCTGTTCTGCTCATGCTCGTTCATCGTGGCAGGCGCTCGCCTTCAAGGCGTTCGATCATGTCCGGGATGACGATGGAGAAGGCTGTCCCCTGCCAAGGCTGCAAAACGCCCCGGGCCCTGATCCGTTGGCCCTTGAGCGCTTCGGCGCCCATGCCGCGGTCGGACATCTGCCTCCAGGTCTTCCTAGGAATGATGATCGTGAAGTCTTCTGCCCATTGCCCCCCGAAATTCAAATAGGTCCGCTGCTTGCGCTCGCCGATGCTTCTGACGCGACCCTCGACCAGGATGAAGGTGCCGATTCGGTCCCGCAGACGCTCGGGTTGGCCGACGTCCATGGGCTTATAGCGGTCATCGGCCCAAAGACCAAGGCGTCGTTCGCGGGCGGTCGCCTCCAGGGCGAGCAATTCGGGCTGGCAGAAGGTATCGTCCAGGCTGGCATCCGTGATCGCAAGGCCCGCTTCGACTAGTCCGTGACTCCAATCGAGGGGAGGGACCGTGCCGCCTGATCGGATTCGGACGGATTTCCTGCCCCAGCGGTCGGAATGCCCTGTCGCTTGAACAAGGGTGGGCTCGCCTGCGCGCTCCCGGAGCCAGCCGAGGGCCTGATCGCGATAGGGCGGCGCATCCGGAATCCGGATCCCGGCGAGCCGGGCTGGACCGAGGGAGACCAGAACGAGATCGCCTTCCGGAGAGAGACCCTGCAGGTGGTCCGGCCGAGCCTCGGCGGAGCAGACGGCTCCCGGCCGCTCGCCGGGGGCGGACCGGGCCGATCCGACAAGACAGGCGAGCGCGAGTCCGGCCCCGAGGCCGATGGTCAGCGATGTCCGCAGGGCCGATCCCGTCATGAGACGGGATCATACCCATTCGGAGCGAAACGGCTACGCTTGTTCTACCACCGGATGACCACGACCCTCTGGCGTCCGTTGCCCAGTTCCACCGCTTCCGTGCCCTCCGCCTTGCGGTTCTGCGCCTTCGCGTCCTCGATGATTTCGATTTCGGCCACGTGGGCCGCAAAGGCCTCATCCACCTCGGCGACACAGAGAAGGGTGTCGGGGGGAAGATTCTCGACCTGTTTCAGGAAATCGCGAAGCGTCTGCGCCATGATATGCCTCCGGTTCCTTCTCAACCGGGTCAGGCCAAGCTGGGTTCCTTGCAGCCTCGCAGGCGTGGACGCGATGAACTCTCCCCTGAAGGGGCTTGCAGGCGTAGAATGGGGGGCGCCGGTCGCGCAGCAACAGGAGGTGAGCCATGAATGGGCATCGCACTCTCGCCTGGTTCGCGTGCAGCGTCATCTCGACATTCGGCTTCATCGTCCCGGCATCCGCCCAGCATCAGGGCATGGCGGGCTCCATGAGCGATGAGGACATCATCAAGAGCGCCATGGCGGCGGCACCGCCCGCCGTCGCCAAGGACGCGACCATCGTGGATGTCTCGCCGGACGGAAAAACCCGTGTCGTCCGCAAGGGGACGAACGGCTTCACCTGTCTGGCGGACAATCCGAACACGCCCGGGCCGGATCCCATGTGCGGCGATCAGAACGCCATGGAATGGGCTCAGGCCTGGCTTGAGAAGAAGGAGCCGCCGCACAACAAGGTCGGTTTCTTGTACATGCTCTCCGGTGGCACGGATGCCAGCAACACCGATCCCTATGCCCAGAAGCCCGATCCCAACAACAACTGGATCGAGACCGGGCCTCACGTGATGGTGGTCGGGGCCAAGGGCATGATGGAGGGCTATCCCCGCGCCCCGAAGCCCGACACCACCCAGCCCTACGTGATGTGGCCGGATACGCCCTACGAGCACCTGATGCTCCCGGTTCGGGCGCCGGAGCCCATGACCCGGTAGCCCTTCGCCCGGGCCGCCGTGCCCCTGACCGGCGACACGACGGCCCCGGTCCACTGTGCTTTGGCCGATGCTCGTTGCGAATGAACGGCCACATCCCCCTGGAATGACCCTGCCGACCGTGCTAAATCCCCTGTCCTTACGCGGTCCCGTAGCTCAGCAGGACAGAGCAGCGGTTTCCTAAACCGAAGGTCGGAAGTTCGAGTCTTCCCGGGATCGCCAGTCTTTTCGAAGCACCAGATCAGCCTCGGTACTGCTCGTCGGTGACATGCTCCAGCCAGTCGACGGGCGAGCCGTTGAGCTTCTCCTGGATGGCGATGTGGCTCATGGCCGTATTCGGCGATGCGCCATGCCAGTGCTTCTCGCCCGGCGGGAACCAGACCACGTCGCCGGGATGGATTTCCTCGATCGGACCGCCCTCGCGCTGAACGAGGCCGAGGCCCGTCATGACGATGAGAGTCTGGCCGAGAGGGTGCGTGTGCCAGGCCGTTCGGGCGCCGGGTTCGAAGGTCACGAGGGCTCCGGCGACGCGAGCCGGGTCCGGCGGGCTGAACAGGGGATCGATGCGAACGGTCCCCGTGAAATACTCCGCCGGTCCTTTGCCGGAAGCTTGAGAGCCAGCTCTCTTGATATCCATGGTTTCAATCCTCGTCGTGCTCGGAATGGCTGCTGTCGATCATGAATTTAGGTGCAGCAGGTCCAGACGATAAGACGTCAGGATCTGCATGGGCTTATCAGGTGCGCTTATGAATGCCGACCGAGAACCTGAACGATCTCTTCGCATTCCTTGTGGTCGCCAGAGAGCGAAGCGTCACCGCGTCCGTCAGCCGCGAAAGCGAAGCGCTTCCAGCACGACGGCAAAGGCTGGGGCATGCTGCCGGCTGCTTGGGTAATAGAGGTGGTAGCCGGGGTAGGGTTCGCACCAGTCTTCCAATACCCGCACGAGCTGTTTCTTCCTGACAGGCTCTTCGACCAGGTCCTCCGGCAGGTAGGCAAGCCCGAGCCCCTCCAGCGCCGCACTGCGTGCAAGCTCCAGGCTGTTGACCGCAAGCTGGCCCTCGACCCGAACGTTGATTTCGCGGCCTCGCCTCTCGAATTCCCATGGAAAAAATCCGCCCCGCGTGACGCGCCGCAGATTGATGCAGCGGTGGCCGGTGAGATCTTCGGGCCGTTTCGGCACCGGTCGCGACTTGAAGTAGCCCGGGGTGCCGACGATCGCCTGCCGCATTTCCGGCCCGATGCGCACCGCGATCATATCCTTCTCGACGAACTCACCCACCCGAACGCCGGCATCGAAACGCTCGCTCACGATGTTGGTCAGGCCTTCGTCGGTCACGAGCTCGACCGCGATGTCGGGATATTGGCGCATCAGCTTCGACAGCTTCGGCCAGAGCAGCGTCTCCGCCGCATGCTGGGTCGAGGTGATGCGGACGATGCCTGACGGTTTGTCCCTCAGCTCCGTCAGCGCCAGCAGGCTTCCCTCGATCTGGTCGAATTGCGGCGCGATGCTGCGCAGAAGGCGCTCGCCGGCTTCTGTGAGCGCAACGCTACGGGTGGTGCGGTTCAGGAGCCGCACGCCCAGCCGCTCCTCAAGCACTCTCATGGCCTGGCTCAGGGCCGGCTGGGACACACCCAGTCGCACGGCGGCGCGTGTGAAATTGCCTTCCTGTGCAACAGCGGTGAAGGCAACCAGATCGCCCACGGTCTCGCGCAACATTCATAAATCCTACTTATAGGCGCATGTTCAATATAGCACCTAATCCTATGAGTTGGCACCCGCTAAATTGATTTACGAGAACAGAGAGGCTTGGCTCGAAAAGCCGCCGTGCAGGTGTTCGTCGGTCACGGTCACGGCGCGGGGAAGCGGCCAGGCACATCAGGAAAGGACAATGAGATGAAGGAAGTCGCCTTAAGCCTCGCAATCATGCTGGGTTCGGTTTCCGGCTTTGCCGTCGGCGCCTCTCCGGTGCGCGCTCAGGATCTGTCGAACAGCGCCGACAACTTCTACAGAAGCGACAGGGTCGACGTGAAGAGCGTCACTTTCCAGAACCAGTACGACATGAATGTTGCGGGCCATCTCTTCACGCCCAAAGGCATGCAGCCGAACGCGAAGCTGGCCGCGATCGTCGTCGGGCATCCCATGGGCGCGGTGAAGGAGCAGAGCGCAGATCTCTACGCCACGAAGATGGCTGAGCAGGGCTTCGCGACCCTCTCGATCGACCTCTCGTTCTGGGGTGAGAGCGAGGGTTCACCGGGTCACCTGGTGGCGCCGGACATCTATACGGACGACTTCAGCGCCGCGGTGGATTTTCTGAGCACGCAGTCCTTTGTCGATCAGGGGCGCATCGGCGCACTCGGCATTTGCGGGAGTGGCAGCTTCGTCATCAGCGCGGCCAAGATCGACCCACGTCTCAAGGCGATCGCGACGGTCAGCATGTATGACATGGGTGCGGCCTTCCGGAACGGGCTGAAGCATTCGATCACGCTCGAACAGCGCAAGGAGTTCATCCGGAAAGCGACGGCTCAGCGCTTGGTCGAGTTCGCCGGCGGCGAGACCGTTTACATTCCCGGCACCGTCAACGAGCTGACGGCGGATACCGACCCCGTCCAGCGCGAGTTCTTCGACTTCTATCGCACCTCGCGCGGTGCCTATACGCCCAAGGGCGAGAAGGCCGAGCTGACGACGAAGCCGACCCTGAGCAGCGCCGTCAGGTTCATGAACTTCTACCCGTTCAACGACATCGAGGCGATTTCCCCGCGGCCGATGCTCTTCATCACCGGCGACAAGGCGCACTCGAAGGAATTCAGCGAGGACGCCTACAAGCGGGCCGGAGAGCCGAAGGAGCTCTTCATCGTCCCGAACGCCGGCCATGTGGACCTTTACGATCGCGTCGACCTGATCCCGTTCGGCAAGCTGACCGACTTCTTCCGCGGCAACCTGAACTCGTAAGCCGCTCAGGGCCTGACGACCACTTCCAACCCAGCACGTCCGGAAGCCGGCGAGGATCTCCGGACGTGCTTCCCAGCAAGGATCCATCATGACGCACACAGACACCATGGCAACGAGCCTATCTGCCCCGGATAGAGCCGCTTGGAGCGCCGTCTTCGCGCTGACGCTCTGTGTCGCGACCTTGATCGCCTCCGAGTTCATGCCGGTCAGCCTCCTGACCCCCATCGCGTCCGACCTCGGGGTGAGCGAGGGAGGTGCCGGACAGGCGATTGCCATCTCCGGGTTGTTCGCCGTTCTCACCAGCCTGTCGATTTCGTGGCTCACGCGTGGCATCGACCGCCGCTCGGTGCTGCTGGGCCTCACGCTGCTGATGATGATCTCCGGCGCCATGGTCGGCTTCGCGCCGAACCCCGCCATCTTCATGGCGGGCAGGGCGCTCGTCGGAATCGTCATCGGCGGGTTCTGGTCGATGTCGGCGGCGACCGTCATGCGCCTAGTACCTGAGGCTCAGGTGCCGCGGGCTCTCGGCCTCCTCAATGGCGGCAATGCGCTCGCCGTCACGGTCGCGGCGCCGTTGGGGAGCTTCCTCGGCCAGTATATCGGCTGGCGCGGCGCTTTTTTCGCCGTCGTGCCTCTCGCGGCCGTTACACTCGTCTGGCTGTTCGTCAGCCTGCCGTCGATGCCGGTGACGAAAGTGCGAACCGGAACCGTCTTCCGCGTCCTGCGCCGCCAGAACGTGCCGCTCGGCATGGCCGCCGTGTCGCTGTTCTTCATGGGCCAGTTCGTCCTTCAGACTTATCTGCGCCCATTTCTCGAGACGGTCACCGGCGTGAACACGTCCGTGCTCTCGTTGATTCTCCTCGTCATCGGCGCCGCCGGCATCGTCGGCACCTCTCTGATCGGGTTCTTGCTCAAGGCGCGGCTCTACAGCCTGCTCGTCATCCTGCCGCTGGTCATGGCCGCGATCGCTGGCGCGTTGATGCTGCTCGGCCATTCGCCCTTCGCGACGACCTCGCTGCTCGCCATGTGGGGTTTCGTCGGTACGGCAGCGCCGGTCGGCTGGTGGACGTGGCTCAGCAAAGCGCTTCCCGATGATGCGGAAGCCGGCGGTGGGCTCATGGTTGCCGTGGTCCAGCTTGCGATCGCGCTTGGCGCATCGTCCGGTGGCCTGCTGTTCGACCATGAGGGATATCAAGCGACCTTTGCGTTCAGTGCGCTCGTTCTCGTGATGGGGGCAGCCGTTGCGGGGCTTTGTGCCCACCGGGTCCGATCGGATATCTCCGGACGGAACCAATCATTGGAGGAGTGCTTGCCATGACAGCTCAGTCGTTCTCGCCGCTACGCCGTGCTCTCCTCGGTGCGATGGCTGCGAGCGTTGCCCTGCCGAGGCGATCCTTCTCGCAGCAAAGGAACGATCCAACACGTCAGGAATCAACTCACATGAAGATCAGATTGACCTTTAACGATCAGGCTCTGATCGTCATCCTCCACGACAATCCGTCAGCGCGAGATTTTCTATCCCTGCTGCCGCTCGATTTGACGATCGATGACTACGGCAACAACGAAAAGATCGCCTATCTGCCGCGCAAGCTAACGGAGCAGGGCAGCCGGGCATTTGACGACGCGGCGCCCGGTGACTTCGGATATTTCGCTCCATGGGGCAATCTCGCGATGTATCATGGGAGCTACCGCTATTCGGAAGGGGTGATCCGCCTCGGCCGCTTCAAGGGCAGTTTCGAGCCCTTGCTCACCCGCGGGAAGTTTCCGCTCAGGATCCAACGCATTCCCTGAATGAAGGTTGGCGGCGCCTCAAAATCCGCGTGTGGGCGTCTCCGACTCATCCAACGCCCGACTGAACTCCGAGACCGGAAGGCAGACCGGCAATAGGAGAGGCGCCATGATCAAGGACAAAGCCGTCATCGGCGCCGGCGCATCGTGCGGCATGCCCCTCAGGGCCCGCATGACGCGCTAAAACATTTCTCGGTGGAGGGGATCCGCTTCACCGTCGAAAAATGCGGCACAGAAAAGGAGAGCTGATTCCACGCCATTGGAAACAGCTCTAGCGCATCGTGCGGAAAAGTGGATCCGGTTTTCCGCTCACAACGATGCGCTCTTCCAGGAGTGGAGCATCGGACCCAAAAGTGGGTCCGATGCTCCAGGCTCCCTCAGCCTTTCACGAAAGCGAGCAGATCCGGATTGATGACGTCGGCATGGGTCGTGAGCATTCCGTGCGGGTAGCCCTCGTAGACCTTGAGCGTGCCGTTCTTCAGCAGCTTGATCGACTTCAACGCGGCGTCCGCTATCGGGACGATCTGATCGTCGTCGCCGTGCATCACGAGCGTCGGCACCGAGATCGCCTGTAAGTCCGCCGTCTGGTCGGTTTCCGAAAAGGCCTTGATGCCTTCGTAATGCGCCTTGGCCGAGCCGATCATGCCCTGGCGCCACCAGTTCTGGATCACGCCCTGATAGACCTTCGCGCCTTCGCGGTTGAAGCCGTAGAAAGGACCTGATGCCACGTCCAGATAGAGCTGGGCCCGATTGTCGGAGACGCCTTTGCGGAAGCCGTCGAACACCTCGATCGGCAGGCCTTCCGGGTTGCTCTCGGTCTTGAGCATGAGCGGCGGAACCGCGCTCACCAGAACCGCCTTGGCGACGCGGCCTGCGGGCTCGCCGTGCTTTGCCACATAGCGGGCAACCTCGCCGCCGCCCGTCGAGTGGCCGATATGGACGGCGTTCCTCAGATCGAGAGCTTCCACCACCGCGAAGGCGTCGGCGGCGTAGTGGTCCATGTCGTGGCCTTCGCTGACCTGGGCCGAGCGGCCGTGTCCACGCCGGTCATGGGCGACGACGCGGTAGCCGTGCTGCAGGAAGAACAGCATCTGCGTGTCCCAGTCATCGGCGGAGAGGGGCCAGCCGTGGTGGAACATGATCGGCTGGGCATCCTTCGGGCCCCAGTCCTTGTAGAAGATTTCCGTGCCGTCCTTGGTGGTGATCGTCGCCATGGGAGTCGTTCCTTTCGCTTGGGTGGGAAGTGCCGCCGCTGCCGCCAGGGTGTCGCGGCGGGTCAGGGGATTGGAGAACGGAGTGATGCGGACGTCGGGATCTCTCCTTGATCAGGTTGCGGTGGGTTTTCCGTCCGGCCTGTCGATGCCGAGGAAGTGCTGAACCAGCGGTGCGCCCGGTCCCTGGTGGAAGCGGCGAGCCTCTGTCTGAATGTCCGCGTCGGTCTTGGAGATGCGCCTGTGCTGGCGCATGTGCTCTGCCCAGGACTCGACGAAGAACCACTCGACGATGTGTTCCGGATCGGCTGCGCTCTCGGAGATGCCCCAGGCATAGGCTCCGTCCCGGCGCCGTTCCTCCGAGAGCCGATACAAGGCCGTCAGGAAGGCGAGACGGTCGTCTTGCAGGATCCGATAGGTGATCATGATCAGCACCGGCCCCCGGTCGTGCGCCACGGGCTCGGCCATGGCAGGCTCTGGCCAATGCAGGGAGGGCGTGAGGTCGCCTTCCCCCGAGGGCAGCGGCGCCCGATGGGCCAGGATCCCGCTCAAGGCCAGAACGGCTCCGGCGACGAGAAGAGTGGTATCGGTGCCGATCTCCTGGGCCACGAGGCCCCATCCCAGGCTTCCAGCCGCCATGGCGCCGTTGAAGGCCGTGAGATAGATCGCCAGTCCCCGGCCCCGGATCCAGTTCGGCAGGATGGCCTGCATCGTCCCGTTGAGGGTGGTCAGAATCGTGATCCACGCGATCCCGAGCACGAAGGTCGCGATCAGGCCCACGGCTTCGAAATCCGTCAGCGCGAGGAGGATGGTCGCTGCAGCGGTGATCAGGGTCGCGGCGAGCACCAGACCATCCTGACCCAGGCGGGCACGGGCCTGAGGCATCATCAGGGCGCCGCAGATCGCACCGGCACCGACGCTGCCGAGCATAAGACCGTAGAAGCCCGGACCACCGCCGATCTCCTGGCGAGCCACGAGAGGCAGGAGGGCCCAGACCGCGCTGGCAGAGCCGAAGAACAGGATTGCGCGCCAGAGGATTCGATGAAGGCTGCGGCTGGCACGGGCGTAGCGGACGCCAGCCCGCAGGGCTCCGCTGAAATGCTCCCGCAAGCCATCCTCGGCGCCGGCATCACGCTTCCACCACAGGAGGGCGGCGCTCACGACCACGTAGGTCAGGACGTCGATTCCATAGACGGCGGCTGCGCCGAGGCCCGCCAGAATGAAGCCGCCGAGAGCCGGACCGATGGAGCGGGCAATGTTGATGCCGAGAGAGTTGAGCGCCACCGCGCCTTTGATATCGGCCCTGGGCACGAGCTCCGGTGTGATCGCCTGCCAGGCCGGGGTTGCCAGCGCGGCCCCTGTGCCTCCCAGGAACGTCAGCAGGATCAGACCCTCCACCGTGGCGTTGCCTGTCCAGGCCAGGAAGGCGAGGGAGGAGCTGACGAGACCGAGGCCGATCTGGACCATGATCAGGAAACGGCGGCGGTCGAGGATGTCGGACAGGACGCCGGCCGGGATTGCGAACAGAAAGACGGGCAGGGTTCCGGCGGCCTGGATCATCGCAACCGCCGCCGGCGAGGCCGAGAGGTCCGTGACGAGCCAGGATGAAGACACATCGCGCATGAAGGTGCCGATGTTGCCGAGCACGGTGGCGGCCCAGATGACCGCGAACAGCCGGTGATGCAGGGGCGCGAAGGTGCTGGGCGACGGGGCGGCACCCTTTGCCATGCTGGTTTGGGCTTCGATCATCGGCGCTGCCTCGCGCTATTGACGAACAGGGCTGAAGCAGCCAGCCCGCCGACGATGGCAACATGCTCGAAGAAGGTGGCGGTCTGGTGTCCGCGATCCGGTCCGTCGAAGGTCCAGAACGGATGCGCCAGGAGCGTGGCGAGCACCACCATCAGCCAGAGATCGAGCGTTGAGCGAAGCCGGGTCCCGAGTGTCACGAGGCTGGCCAGATAGAGAAGCACCGATGCGACCGGGACATAGTGCCAGAGCGGGGTGACCTCTCTCGCATCGCGCATGAAGGCCGGAAGGTCGTCCGCTCGGAGGACCGCAGCGAGGACCAGGAGCAACACCACGCCGGCAACGCCGGCCGCCCGACCCATGATGGCCCTGCCGAGTGAGCCGCTGATACGGTCCCGAGGCTTCCGGTCCTTCGTGAGAGCATAGGCGAGGATGAAGACGGCAAAGCCGAGGCGCCTGCTGGCGGCGATCACGGCCGTGACCTGGATATCCGGGTCCAACCCGAGCGCGGTGAAGACGCCGGGAAAGGTGAGGGACCATGGGATGACCAAAAGGCCGGAGAACAGGTAGCCGGTGCCCAGGAGAAGCACGGCTCGCGAGCGGTCGACCGAGAACAACGCGAAGAGAAAAGCCGCCGTGAGCAGCTCGATGAGAAAAGCCGCGGCTGCATAGGCCGGGATCAGGATCTCGGTTCCGGGGAAGCCGACATGGGCAAAGGGAGCAACGAGAAGCATCGCGGCAATCAGAGCGGCCAGGATCCCCACGGCCAATCGCCGCTGCCGGCGGTTGGGGATTGCGGTCGACAGCAGGAACGGGTGTCTGCTCTGCGCTTCTGCCATGGATGCATCGCGACTGTCATCGTCGCGAGGTGATACGGGATTTGCTGATCAGATGGAAGGATACGCGGGACATACCACGAAGCAGGAACTCGACGTCCAAGGGAGATGCGGAAGCCGGGGCGCCAGTTTTTCAGCGCCTGTCGTCTCTCATCGCGCCACCCGCGCAACGGCCGCTTTGGCGTCGTCGAGATCGGGGGCGTCGATGTGGCGGTAGCAGGCCTGGATGAGGCCGAACAGGCCGAAGGCGAAGAGGCCCAGGGCCGTGAGGCCCAGGAGCACCCAGCCGTAGGGCTGCCGTTGCAGGGCCTGCAGCGCGCCGCCGAGACCATGCACGTCCGAGGACGAGGCGTGGAGGGCCGCCAGGATCAGGAAGCCGCCGATCATCAGGAACACGACGCCGCGGGCGGCGAATCCCATGCGGCCGAGCGTGACGAACCAGTCACGCTTGTCGCTGGGCAGCGAGAGGCGCTCTGCGACTTTCCCCCGCCAGGCTTTCCAGAGGAAGGCGAGGCCCGTTCCCGCCACCGCGAGGCCCACGAAGCCGACCAGCCATTGGCCGAAGGGCTGGCTCATGAGCCAGGCCGTCCAATCCTGGGCCGCCTTGTCTTCGCCGCCCCCCGAACTGCGTCCGAGGGCGAGATTGAGGGCCGACACGGCAAGTCCCGCATAGATGATGCCGCTGATCAGATGGGCTCCCCTGGTGCCCCAGCCCTTCGCGTCGGAACCACGGCGATCGGCATCGGTCAGCGCCTCCAGCACCCGCCAGGCGCAGAAGCCGAAGAGGCCGAGTGCGATCAGGATCAGCCAGAATTTGCCGAAGGGTTGCGAGAGCAATGTCTGCAGGGCGCTACGGCTGCCACCCGTCTGTCCGCCCGAGCCGATGGCGGCGAGAAGCGCGAGACCGCCGACAAGCCCATAGACCACTCCCCGTGCTCCATAGCCGAAACGGGCCAGGGCCTCGACGGGGTTGGGACTGATCCGGGGCATGGCGGGCGGCTCCTTTGTGTCAGGGGTGAACCGTCCAGCCTTCGTCAATGTTCCTCAACGTGGATGATCCGGAACCGGGCTGCTCTGCCGGCGCCAGATCGTCAGGACAGCGGCCATGAGGACCGGGCCGAGGAAGAGGCCGATCAGGCCGAAGGTTTCGAGGCCGCCGAGAATACCGAAGAGGGTCCATAAAAAGGGAATATGCGCTGTTCCGCCGATCAGGGCCGGCTGGACGAGATTGTCGCCGATCAGCATGACGGCAGCGCCCCATGCGACGACGCCCGCGGCCGCGAGAATGGATCCGCCACCGAGAACCAGCACGATCGCGGCGGTCACGAACGCAAACCAGGCCCCCATCGGCAACATCGCGAAGGCGGCGGTCAGAAATGCGAACAGGACGGCATGCGGCACGCCCGCAACCACGAAGCCGATGCCGATCAGGACGGCTTCGCCCACGGCGACGAGGATCGTCCCGTTCACTGTCCCGCGCACGGCGGACGCCATGGTTTCCGCCAGGCGCTCGCCCGGTGCGCCGAACCAGCGGTCGATGGCGGCCAGCACGTGCTGGCCGATCTCACGGCCATGGCGCAGAAGCATGAACAGGACCAGGAATGTCAGGAAGGTGTGCAGAAGGCGCGTCACCAGCGCCCCGCCGAGAGTTCTCGACCACTCGGTCAGGGTTTGGCTGTCGAGGCCGCTCAGGAGCTGCCCGGCGGATTCCGGCCGTCCCAGATGCGCCTGCCACCACGTGTCCAGATGCTGCCCGAAGAGCGGAAGGCGATGGACCCAGTCCGGCACCGGCATGCCGTTCTGCTGCAGCCGCGCGAGCCATTCCATGACGAACTGGCTTTCCCGTCCGATTTCGGTCAGCACGAGGGCGACCGGCACGAGGAGGAGAACGGCCAGCGCGATGGTGATCAGCAGAGGGGCGGCGAGGTGCGAGCCTCCCAGGCGGGCTTGGAACCGGCGATAGAGCGGCCAGACGCTGATGGCGATGATCGCCGCCCAGCCGATGGTGGTGAGATAGGAGCCGATCATCCAGAGAGCGAGCCCGACGAGCGCCACCGCACCGACAAGGCGCGTGACCCGCCGGGCGCGGGCATCGGGAGCATCGCCGTCGAACGGCTGGGAAAAAGGAGCCGCGGCTTTCTCTTGCATAAAGGGAATCTAGGCTTCCTCGGCCGCAGGCCAATGGCGCGTCAGCGCTTTGCCATCCGGCGGGCCAGGGTTACGGCATCCTCTGCGAGGGGCGGACCGGCCAGCAGGAGCAGCAGGAGAGCGAAGGGAAGCGCGAACAGGAAGCCGATATGGCTGAATCCGATGGCGCCGACGACGCCTCCGATGAAGAACGAGGCGAGCAGCAGGACGAGCAGGCGCAGCTTATCGCGGTCCGCCTCGATTCGATCCGGATTGTGAGCGTTCCGGTTCCAGTAGAGAAGCTTGCCGAGTTCGATGCCGATATCGGTGACGATGCCCGTCACGTGGGTGGTGCGCATGCGCGCGCCCGAGATCTTCGTGACGGTGGCGTTCTGCAGGCCCATGATGAAGCAGAGCAGGGGGATCGAGACGGCGACGAAACCCGGCGACGGAGGGGCGAGCCAGCCCAGGATCCCGAAGCCGAGAAGCAGGACGGACTCGACCATTAGTGGCATGGCGTAGCGGCTGCCCAGGTGATGACGCCGCCCCCAGTTGATCAGCATGGCCGAACAGGCCGCTCCCATGACGAAGGGCACGAAGCCAAGGAGGCCCAGGCTCGCCAGCCCGAGCGAGCCCAGGGCGAGATTGTCGGCCATGGAGGAGAAGATGCCGGACATGTGCGACGTATACTGGCCGACGGCGAGGAACCCGCCGGCATTGATCGCGCCGGCCACGAAGGTGAGGGACATCCCCAACAGCGTATCCGTCACGGTCGTGCGCTCGAATGCCGCGATGGTCTTCACCGCCCGGATGGTGAAGTCGCGCGTTTCCGGCTTTGTCGATTGGGCGCTCATCGCAGCCAGCTTAGTGCATCGCGCGAAAAAAGGGATCCGGCTTTCGTCGCGACGCGCTGAGCGGGCTGCGTATGGATGGCCTGCGTGCGTTACTGTGCAACGCCGGTCGAAACGGAAGCGCGCCGCTCCATGGGCGGGATACGGAAGGTTTTGGTGATTTCCGCCTCGCCCACGGACTCCGCGAGCGACGAGCCGCCCACGAAGACCTGAATGGTGCCGGCCTCGACGGTATAGGTGCCGTCATCGAGATGAAAGCCGAGGGATTCGACGGGGACGCGCAGGGTTACCTGCTTCGTCTCGCCGGCCTTGAGGGCGATCTTCTCGAAGGCCTTCAGCTCGCGCAAGGGTCGGCTGCGGCTTGCCACCGGATCGCGCGTGTAGAGCTGCACGACTTCCTGGCCGTCGCGCGCGCCCGTGTTCTTCACGGTGACGGAGACCTCCAGAGCTTGGCCCTCGTCGAGCTGTTGCGTTGCAATCTTTGCATCGGAATAGGCGAAGTGCGTGTAGCTCAGGCCCCAGCCGAAGGGGTAGAGCGGCGTGATCGCCTCGTCGATATAATTCAGGGTGAAGCGGTTGTTCGGCAGAGTAGGGCGGCTACTGGGGAGACGATTGTAATAGAACGGAAGCTGCCCCGTGGCGCGCGGCCAAGTGAGCGGCAACTTGCCGCTCGGGTTCACGTCGCCGAACAGCACGTCGGCCACGGCGGGGCCCGCTTCCGTGCCCGGATACCAGACCATCAGGATCGACGGAATGCGGTCCGCCACCGGGCCCAGCACCTGCGGACGTCCGCCCATGATGACGAGGGCGACAGGCTTGCCGGTCTTGGCGAGTTCCTCCAGCACCTCGATCTGCTTGCCGTTGAGCTCCAGATGAGCCCGGGAGGCCGCTTCGCCGGACAGTTCCTGCGGCTCGCCGAAGACGGCGATCACGAAATCCGACTGCCTTGCGGCCTCGAGCGCGGCGGGCAGCGCGTCCGTATTGCGGCAGAACAGGTCGCAGGCCGGCGCATGCCGTACGGCAATTCCCGCGTTCTGCGCGTGATGGCGGATACCTTCGAGGATCGTGACGCTGTCCTCCTTGTGGCCACGTGCTGCGTGAGGGCCCATCTGGTCCTGCGCCGCATCGGCGAGCGGCCCGACGACCGCGATGGAGCGGACCTTCGACGGGATCGGAAGCACATCGTCCCGGTTCTGCAGCAGCACGAAGGTTTCGCGGGCAACCTCGCGGGCGGCCTGACGCGCTTCCCGCGATGGGAATTCCGAATCCACACGGGAGGAATCAATATCGGGACGATCGAACAGGCCCAGGCGGAACTTGGTGCGCAGCACGCGCCGCACGGATTCGTCGATCACGCTCTCCGGCACCCGGCCGGCGCGCACCTCGTCGGGAAGATGCTTGATGTAGAGCTGTCCCATCATGTCCATGTCGACGCCGGCGAGGATCGCCTTGCGGGCGGCCTCCGCGCCATCGGCCGCGATGCCGTGATTGATAAGCTCGCCGATTCCGACCCAGTCGGAGGTCACGAAGCCGTCGAAGCCCCACTGGGTGCGCAACACGTCCGTCAGCAGCCACGGATTCGCCGTCGAGGGCTCGCCGTTCAGGGCGTTGAAGGCGGCCATGAAGCTCGCCGTGCCCGCTTCCACCGCCGCGCGGAACGGCGGCAGATAAGTGTCGTACATCTCCGCGCGCGGGATGTAGGTCGTGTCGTAGTCACGCCCGCCCTGTGGAGCACCGTAGCCCGCGAAATGCTTGGCCGCCGCGGCGAGACCGCCCTTGCGGAAGCCCTCCACGCGGGCCGCCGTGAGGGCGGCGCCGAGGGTGGGATCCTCGCCGAAGCCTTCGACGATGCGGCCCCAGCGGCTGTCGCGCGACAGGTCGGCCATGGGCGCGAAGGTCCAGTTCACGCCGACATAGGACGCTTCCCTGGCGGCCCGTTCGGAGGCGAACCGGGAGACGCGCGGGCTGAAGGCTGCGGCCTCACCCAATGGCAAGGGAAACTGGGTGCGGAATCCGTGCAGGACATCGAGCCCGAAAAGCAGCGGGATCTTGAGGCGGCTCTGACGGACCAGCGCCTGAGCGCGCGCCACATCCTGGGCGCTGTTGAAGTTCAGGACGGCGCCGGCCTTCCCCTCGGAGATGTCCTCCCAGCGCAGCGGCGGGCCATGGGAGACAAGATTCAGCTGGCCGACCTTCTCCTCCAGGGTCATCTGGCCGAGAAGCTCGTTCACGCGGCGCTCGATGGCCTGATCTTGGAGTTCCTGGGCGCCTGCCATCGGGAGAAACGAGACCGTGAGGACCAATGCAAGCGCCAGTTGCGTCAAGCCGGGGACATCAGAAAGCCGCACAATTATCTCCTTTTTGGAACGATAACACTTAATCGCGAGGTCGCCCTCGCTTGCCGCCTGTTCGTGCTACATAAGATAGGTCTGCAAGTGGCGTCTGAGGGCCGTCAGGTCAAATCATATTTTAGAAAAGCCTTATGCATCTGCTGCCAGTCTCATTGAAGCTGTCTCTGCTGAGCCTGTCCGGTGCCCTGATCATGTCGGGCTTCGCGCTGGCGGCTGCGGCCTATGTCAAGAGTTCGGCCCTCGTTGCCGCGGCGGCCGGGCTTTTCCTGCTGCTTGCCGCCGGGGCTCCCCTGCTGATCGGACGGCAGATCAAGCAGGCCCTCCGCCACAGAGATGACGGTGCATCCGACGAACTCACCGTGTTCGAGGACGTGACGGCCGCTCCCTTCGAGCCGCCCGCCGAGCCTCTCCTGTCCTTCGCCGAGTTCTCCGCCTTTGAGGAGACGCCTGCCGCCGACGAGGACGACGCCTTGCGCCGCATGCAGAAGGCAGAGGCCGTCGACCGGCTGCGGGACGGCATCGCTCACGACCTCAACAACCGGCTCATGGTGATCAGCGCCAACATCGATGCGGCGGCCCGCCAGCTGAAGGATCAGCCGATCCTGCAGCGCAAGCTGCTCTCCGCCCTCGTGGCCTCCGACCAGGCCGCCAAGCTCATCGCCCAATCGACGGCCTTCGCCAGGCAGGGCGAGGCCAAGGTGCAATACGTGAACATTGCCGAGCAGGTGAGCTCGGTGGCCAATCTCATGAGCCATTCCCTGCTGCGCGACACGGTCGAGCTGCGGGTCTCCCTTGAGGACGATCTCTGGTCCATCGAAGCCAACCCGGACGACATCCAGACCGCCATCGTGACCTTGAGCGCCCATGTCCGGGATGCCCTGCCTCAGGGAGGCACCATCACGCTCGAAGCCCGGAACGTGCAGGTTGACAGAGGCTCGTTGCCGGACCTGACGCGCGAGGGCGACTTCGTGCAGCTCGCGATCCGCAGCACTGGCCCTGAGGAGGTGCGCCATGCTCCGGAAACCGATCTGGAACAATCCTTCTCCGTGCGGGATCTCGACCTGTCCTCCTGGCTGTCCCTGCGCCAGAGCCTGCACTTCCTGCAGGATCTTGGCGGCACATCGGAAGTGCGGCGGGACGAGGGCGAAACCTCGATCATCCTCTACATCCCTCGGACCGATGCGGCGACCCTGCTGCCGTCAGGCTCCTTGAGCGAGGATGACGGGCCGGACGAGAGCGTGCAGACCCACACGGAAATCCTGGTCGTGGATGACGAGCTCGAAGTCGCGCTCGCGCTGCAATCGACCCTGGAGGAATTCGGCTACGTCACCAGCATCGCCACCGATGCGGCGCAGGCCGTGAAATCCTTGAGCGTGCGCAGGCCCGCCCTCGTGCTCGCCGATGTGGCCATGCCCGGAACGATGAACGGCGTCATGCTGGCGCGTGAAGTGCGGCAGGTCTTCCCGAGCCTGCCCGTGCTGCTGATCACCGGCAATCCCGACGTTGCGGGCGGGGACAGCGAATTTCCGCTGCTCCAGAAGCCGATCGTCAGCCGCGACCTTCATGGGGCGATCCAACGGCACCTGAACGTGCACAGCGACAACAAGGTCATTCCGTTGTTCCCGCGCACCTCGAGGCGGGCGCGCTGAATCATTCGGCAAGCGCCGTTGCGGAGAGTGAAGCCGAAGCCTCCCGCGCGGCTTCGGCCAGAGCCGCGAACAATCGCTGCTGCGGCTTTTTCCAGACCAGAAGTTCCGGATGCCATTGAACGCCGAGCAGGAACGGCGCGCTTTCGCTCTCGATGGCCTGTACGATGCCGCTCTCGTCCCGAGCGGCGATCTTCAACCCCTGCCCGAGGCGGTCGACCGATTGGTGGTGCAGTGCGTTCACCTGACAGGGATTGCAGCTCAGGATCCGGTCCAGCTGGGAGCCGCGCTCGATGGTCACGGTCTTGCGCGGCAGGATCGTGCGCATCTTCGGCGCCTGGACATAGACCTCATAGATGTCCGTGTGCAGGGTGCCGCCGAGCGCCACGTTGATCATCTGCGATCCGCGGCAAATGCCGAGGATCGGCAGCCCCGCCGGCAGCGCCGCCTTGAGCAGGCCGAGTTCCAGCTTGTCGCGTTCGGGGTCGATGCGCACGTCGGGCAGAACCTGCCCGCCGTAGATCTCGGCGCCGATGTCGTCGCCGCCGCCGATCACGAGCCCCTGCAGGGGCTCCGCCGGCAATAGATGGCCGGGCATCAGGCGGACGGAGCGGGCCCCCGCACGATAAAGCGCTAGCCGATGCATGAGGTAGCTGCGCCACCCGCCATGTCTTGACGTGGTGACGCCGATCAGGGGGCTCGTCATGACCGTACGATCTGCTCCACCACGTTGGCCCAGCTCTTGTCCTCCCCCTCGAACGACAGGTACGCCGCGCCGACCGCATCGAGTTTCTCGCGGTCCGCGGCCAGCCGCTCGACGCAGACCCACCGGTTCCAGTCCGGCGCGATGCTCCAGCCGGGGTCGCTCACCCGGGCGTCGGGCAGGCGGTAATGGAAGGTAGGACGCCCGTTGATCTTCTCGTTCGGCAGGACGGCACGCACCCGCCCAGCATCGAAATGATGCAGGAGCGGCAGGAGATCGAGGTCCCGGTTCCGGGTCGCGTTGTAACCGAGATAATCGTCGATGAAGGCGGGAATGTCCGGCCAGTAATCCGGAGCGGCGATCCTGCGGACATACTCGGCCGGAAACGGATCGGCAAAGCCCAGTAGGTTGCGCGTGGCGTCCGGCGAAGCCTCGCGCCGGAGCCATGGATTGAGCAGGGCGAAGCTCTTCATGAAGGCCGTGAGGGTCGCCGCATCCCGGCGCGGGATCTCCGGGTTGAAGTGCAGCCCGAAGGCGTAAAAGGGCGCATCCTGCGTGCCTCTTGCGCCGACCCGGCGCAGGATTGCCAGGATCCGGTTGAGTTCCTGCAGCCGGTCGACCGGGATCGGTGCCGTGACGAGTTCGCAGGGAACGAGATAACGGGCCGCGAAGCCGAACAGGGCAGCAATCTTGGGCAGGACGCCCTTCTGCGTTCCTGCCTGCTTGCCCGGATGCAGGATTCGGCTGTCGAGTTCCACCGACAGGTCGCCGATGGACGATTCCTTCAGGGCGAAGGCATGCGGATCAACCTCGATGAGCCGGCCGCCGAGCGCTTCCTGCAGGGCCTGCACGGTCCTTTCGGCGGAGGGACCCACGAACTCGATCTCGACCCCGACCGTGCGCATCTGCCCCTGCTCGTTGCGCAGGATCGGCGGCAGGGCGAAATCGATCTCGGTTGTAAGCGCCGGCTGCGCCATCGAGGACTCCGAAAAAAACACGGAAACGTGAGCAATGGGATGAACGGGCGCGCTTCGGCTCAGGTTCCTTGATCCATGAGCACTTCCTCACATCGCACTTCCTCCCACCGGAGGTGTGGCTTTCCGGCTTCGCGTTGGCTACAAGCGCGCCATCATGCTTTCGAGAGAATCGACCTTCGAGCGCGCGGCCTGGGTGACGGAGCTGCGTGCGACCTTGTCCCTGGGCTGGCCCCTGGTTCTTGCGACCATCGCGCAGAACGCCCTGATCACGTCCGACGTCATCCTGATGGGCTGGATGGGATCGGACGCGCTGGCGGCGGGTGCGCTAGGCACCAACCTCTACTTCGCCTTCCTGATCTTCGGGATCGGCCTCGTCAACGCGACCTCGCCCATGATCGCCGAGGAGCTCGGCCGAAAGCGCCATTCCGTGCGCGAGGTGCGCCGCACGGTGCGCCAGGGCCTCTGGGCCTCGGTCACCGTCGCCGTCCCGATCTGGATCGTGGCCTGGAACGGAGAGACGATCCTGCTCGCCATCGGGCAGGCGCCCGTCCTCGCGCACAATGCCGGCCAGTATATCCGCGCCCTGCAATGGAGCCTTCTGCCGTTCCTGCTCTTCCTGGTGCTGCGCTCGTTCCTGGCGGCCCTGGAGCGCCCCGGCTGGGCCCTGTTCATTGGACTGCTCGCCATTCCGGTGAATTTCGGCGCGGCCTATGCCCTCATGTTCGGCGCCCTCGGCCTGCCGGCCTTTGGCCTGGTCGGGGCAGGGCTCGGCACGGTGATCTCGAGCACCTTCATGTTCGCGGCGCTCGCCGTGGTGATCATCCTGCATCCCAGGCTCAAGCGCTATCACGTCTTCGGGCGCTTCTGGCGGGCCGATTGGCCACGATATCGCACCCTCTGGCAGATCGGCCTGCCCATCGGCCTGACGCTGATGTTCGAGGTGACGATCTTCAATGCGGCCGCCATGCTGATGGGCCGGATCGGCGAGAGCGAGCTGGCGGCTCATGCGATCGCCCTGCAGATCGCGTCCTTCTGCTTCTCCGTCCCGCTCGGCATTGGACAGGCCGTGACGGTGCGCGTGGGCCGGGCCTACGGTGCCCAGGACGCGGCAGGCGTCACCCGGGCCGGCTGGACGTCCTTCGTGCTGGGCACCGGCTTCATGACTGTCACCGCATCGCTCATGCTGTTCGCCCCGCACCTGTTGCTCGGCGTCTTCCTCGACGTGAGCGATCCCAAGAACGCGCTCGTCATCGATCTGGCACGCACCTTCCTGGTGGTGGCCGCCATCTTCCAGCTGGTGGACGGCGCACAGGCCGTCGGTGCCGGAATGCTGCGCGGGCTGCAGGACACCCGCGTGCCGATGATCTATGCGGCGCTCGGCTATTGGGGCGTGGGCCTGCCGCTCGGCGCCACCCTGGCCTTCGGCACGTCCCTGCGGGGCGTCGGCATCTGGATCGGGCTTGCCAGCGGGCTCGCTGTGGTGGCCTGCCTGATGCTGTGGCGCTGGCTGCGCCGCGACCGGCTGGGCCTGGTCACGGCGACGCCGCGAGACGTTCAGGAGGCGTTCGCGAGCTGAGAGACGAGGTGCGAGAGATCCACGGGGGCGAACTGCGCGTCCTCACGGGTGACGCGCACCTCCTCCACCGTGAGCCGACGCCATTGCGCGAGCTGGGCCAGGGCCTCCTGCACCAGGTCCTGGGGAGCGGAGGCGCCTGCCGTCAGGCCGATCACGGCCGCACCGTCGATGAAGGAGAGCGTCAGGTCCTTCGGATCCTGCATGAGTAGGGCCTGGCGCCCCTCGTTGACGGCCACCTCGCACAGGCGGTTCGTGTTCGACGAATTGCGCGCGCCGCATACGATGATCCGCTCCGCGCGCCTGGCGATCACGCGCACGGCCATCTGCCGGTTCTGCGTGGCATAGCAGATCGTCTTGATGTCCGGCCCCTGGATCGCGGGAAAGCGCTTCTTCAGGGCTGCGATGATTTCGCGGGTATCGTCGACCGAGAGCGTCGTCTGGGTGATGTAGGCGATGCGCTCCGGGTTCAGGACCGGAACGGTCAGCGCGTCCGCGACGCTCTCGATCACATGGACCGTGCCGTCGATCTGTCCGGTTGTCCCCTCGATCTCCACATGGCCACGATGGCCGATGACGATGACCTCGCGTCCGGCCTTCGAATGGCGCTGTCCTTCGAGATGGACGCGACGCACGAGCGGGCAGGTGGCATCGAGCACCGAGAGGCCTCGCCCTGCCGCCTCCCGCTCCACCGCGCGCGAAACGCCGTGGGCGCTGAAGATGGCGACGGCGCCGTCCGGGATCTCGGCCAGATCCTCGACGAAGATCGCGCCCTTGCGCTTCAAGTCTTCGACCACGCGGCCGTTATGCACGATCTCGTGGCGCACATAGACGGGCCTGCCCGTCCGCTCAATGGCGTCCTCGACGGCCCGGATGGCGCGCTCGACCCCGGCACAGAAACTGCGCGGCGACGCAAGCAGCACGGTCAAGGGCGAATGGTCCTGAATCATGCCGCATCCTCCGTCTTCAAGGGGCGGTCGCGTGGAGCGGTGGGGCGCGTGCATCGGGCATGCCGCAACAGGGAGGCAGCGTGCTCGCCGGCCATGACCGCGCTCTCGATGGTGGCGGGAAGGGACCCGATCCAGTCGCCCGCCAGAGCGAGGTTTGCAAGAGGCCGCAGGGGAGGCTGCGGGAGTTCCTCAGCGGCTTGGCGGATGGTCGCGCGCTTCTCCTTCACCACTCGGCTCTCGGGTTGACGGTCGCTTGCCGCATCGAGCCCCAGGCCGCACAGGGCCGGCGCGATGTCGCGCCAGATCCTCGCCGCCACGTCGTTGGCATCGAGATCCACCACCGCATCGGCGGCCGAGACCGTGACGCTTACATGGGAGGGGCGGATCAGCGCCCATTGTGCCAGCGTGCCAGTGAAGCCGATGAAGCGCGGGCGCGCCAAACCCTTCATCCGGTAATGGACGTTGAGGATGGGTTCGAAGGACGTCGGCACGGGGAGCGCGGGAAGAAGCCGCCCTACCTCGTAGGGCGGGAGCGCGAGGATCACGCGGTCGTCGGGACCGAGCATCACGGTGCGGTCCGGCAATGCCAATCCGATGACACGCTCCTGGCTCGTCAGAAGCATGCGGAGGCGCTGCCCGGTGCGAATAACTGCGCCTCTTGCCGCGAGCGTGGCTATGGCGGGCTCGATCAGGTCTTCGCTCAAGCCGTTTCGCGCCACCAGGAGGCGCCCGGCACCGGGCCGGATGAGCTGCCGCAGCGCGCACGCGAGACGCTGCGAGGAGGCTTGCGCGGGCGGCGTATTGAGCACAGCCACCGTCAGAGGCTCGATCAGGCTGCCCATGATCGGACGATCGCCGATGATGGACGCGACCGGACAATCCTTCGCCGTGAAGACGAGGCGCAGGATCCGCCCGAGGTCGGGCATGGTCAGGCCGTGCGGCCGGCGCGAGGGGAACAGCCACGACCAGGGCGAGAGACCCACCCGCCGCATCTCTCCCGTTCGCCCGTCATAGAGCGGGAGCCCCTTCGGTTCGGGCTCGATCCAGCGGTCGCGGGCGCCGACGGTCTTGAGGAGATCGAGCACACGTCCATTGGCCGTGAAGAGCACATGGGTGCCGTTGTCATGGATGAAGCCGTCGGCGGGCTGAAGAGTCCGGCAGCGCCCGCCCGGCTGCGGTGCGGCCTCGTAGACGACGGCTTCGCCGCCATCGGCCGTGACAGCGAGCGCGGCGCTCAATCCTGCGATGCCTGCTCCGACGATATGTGTGCGCCGTGACGTCATGCGGGCCTCATGGCGCGGGTGATGAGATGCAGCCGGTCGGCGGTGCTCAGGCGCAGCCTGCCCTGGCGCAGGCCCCAGCCGCGTGCCTGCAGTCGGTCGAGCACGCGGCGATAATTCTCCATCATCAGGATCGCCGGTTTCAGAGCCCGGCGATCGAGACGCATGAGGGCGGCATCCGCCGCCGCAAATCCGGCGCGGGCCTCTTCCGCAAGGGTTTCGCAGACGCGCGCGAAGCGCGGATCGGCCACGAGCATGGCTGCGGGAGCATCGCCCAATCCGAGCTGCGCAAGCCGCGCGAGCGGAACATAGACCCGCTCGCGGGCAGCGTCCTCGTCCACATCGCGCAGGATGTTCACGAGCTGCAGGGTGCGTCCGAGATCGAGAGCGAAATCGTGAGCGGAAGGAACTCCGAAAATGCGGATCGAGAGCGCCCCGACGGAGCCCGCGACGCGGCGACCGTAGAGGCCGAGCTCATAGTCGTTGGCCAACCGCACCCGTTCGGCACCGTCGGTTTCCATGCCGTCGAGCAGGGCATGGCATTCTTCCAAAGGCAGCTTGAAGAGGCTCGAGGCACGGGCGAGTTCCCGGCCTATCGGCGTTTCCGGTGCGCGATGCAGCCGGTCGATCTCGCGCCGCCACTCGCGCAGGAACGCTCGTTTCTCGGAAGCAGGCGCTGCACTGTCCGCGATATCGTCCACCGTGCGGCAGAAGGCATAGACCGCATGAATGGCGCGGCGGCGCTCGGGTGAAAGGCTCTGCATGCCGAGGCGGAAGGATGAGCCTGAACGCCGCACCGCCGCCGCCGTCACTCGGTGGTCGCCGGAAGAAGGTTTATGGACGGTGCCGCGAAGGCCGCGCAGGAACGCGATACACGCATCGATCCGGCTCACCTGAACGCGCTCCAGAACCGGATCGGCCTGTCGCAGGCGCCGGCTCAGGCGCCGGGCGAGAGCGATGGTCGCGATGCTCTGCGCCCGCAGGCGGGCATTCTGCAGATGCTCCGGCAGGGATTGCGCCTGATCGATCAGCGCGTCGACCCGGTCGAGCATGGCGTCGAGGACCTCGCGGCGGAGCGCCATACGCGACGGATCGAAGAATGCCGCCTCGGAGCCCGCCGTCAGCAGCCACCGGATCGGGATGTAGATGCGGCCCATCCGCTCACGATCCCGGCCGCAATCCTGCAGGTGATTGAGGATCTGCAACGCCGTGCAAAGAGCATCGGTCGGCCCATGGGCCGAACTGCGCTCGCCGTGAACGATCAGCAGGAAACGGCCGACAGGGTTGGCGGAAGAGCGGCAATAATCGATCAGTTCCGCCCAATCGTTGTAGCGCGCCTTGACCACGTCCTGACGGAAGGCACGCAGCAGCTCGCGGGCCTGGACCAGCCCAGCCTTGTGCTTTCCGTCGACGGCATGAAGGCGCGCGGCCTGCGGGATGGCCGCATCGCCGGATATGAGCGCCTGTTCGAGCGCGTCGAGGCGCGCCAGTTTCTCGGCGGCTCCGAGATCGGGCGCATCGGCGATGTCATCGGCCGTGCGGGCGAAAGCATAGAAGGCGAGAACGGCATCCCGGTGCTCACGTGAAAGCACGAGGGACGCAACCGGGAAGTTCTCGTCGCGCGGTCGCTTGGCCGCTCTTGGAAGGTCCGCGCTCATGGCTTTTCCTCCAGAGGATAAAGCCTGCCCTTCCATCCCGCGCGGCGTGCCTGCCCGATCCGCAGGAGCACGCTCCACTGAATCGCCAGCCCGACCAGGATGGTAATGGGATGGAGAAGGATGGACCAGGGATTCTCCCGCGTCGCGAGGGTCACGAGGGTGCGTGCACTAAGGGAGAGGAGCGCCGCGCATGCGAGCAGGACACTCGGTGCAAACGGCAGGAGCAGGAACGGCAGAACATGGCCGCCGAGCAGGAGAACGGTCCAGATCGGCAGCGCCACGGGCGTCGCCATGCCCTCGTGAGCGTTCTTGGCAAAGCCGGCCCAGGCCTCGTCGAAACGCGCATACATGCGGCAGGTGGCGAGACGCTCGCCCGGCACGAGATCCGTCATATGGCCCTTGCGGCGGAACAGCCGTGCCAGCTGGATGCCGTCGTGGATGCGCGTGCGGATCGCCGCGTGTCCGCCGCTCGCCCGATAGGCTTCGCGCTCGACGAGCATGAGCTGGCCGCAGGCCGCGCCCAGTCCCGGATCGCGGGAGAGGCGCATGAACCCCATGGGAAGATAGCCGAGCAGGAGCAGATTGATCGTCGGCACCGTCAGCAGCTCGCCGAGCATGATCATGACCTGGCGCGGCACGGCACTGACGAGGCCCGCATCGCTGGCCTGCGCATGGCCTGCGAGCCAAGCCGCCGCGTGAGGGCCAAGACGGACGTCCGCATCCACGAACAGAAAATGCGTGCCCCGTGCGGCCTCGGAGAGATGGTGGCAGGCATGGACCTTGCCGGTCCAGCCGTCGTCCAGAGGTGGGGCGGTGAGGAGGTGGACGCGGGCGTCGCGGGTCGCATAGGCGCGGACGATGTCGGCGGTCGCATCCGTCGAGCCATCGTCCATGACCAGGACCTCGACCGGAACACCCATGCTGCCGAGGGCCGCATCGAGGGCGGGTCCGATGTTCTTCGCTTCGTTGCGGGCCGGGATGAGGATCGAGACGAGAACGTCTCCTTGTGGAGATAGGCGAGGCGTCGTGCGCAATACACTCAGGTTCATAAGCGCGAGCACGAACGGGATTGCGGCCAATGCGAGCAGGACGAGTGCAAGCACCGTCATGAGGGCCGCCCCTCGTGCGACGGATCGAAGGCGCGCCCGCGCAGGGCCGCCGCCATCCGCCGCCACCCGTCATAGAGCCCGCCGATACCGGCGCGACCTTCGAGCACCGTCCGGAAGCGGGCTGGGTCGCGGCTCTGCACATCGGCGCTCAGATGCGTGAGTGTCGTGGTCAGTTCACTTTCAAGCCGCTTCAGGCGGTTGGAACGCGAAAGGTTCAGAAGGTCCTGTCCGGGCATCGGCTGGCCGAAGGCGATGAAGGCTTCCGCTCCGCGTTCCAGCCAGAAGCCGTACTCGATGGCGAGTGGAAGGACGATACAGCCGGGCGCACGCTCGACGAGGTGCGCCACGCCTGGCTTGAGGCCGAGAGGCCGCTCGCGCACGTCGCCGAAGCGTCCCTGTGCGGTGATCCAGAGCGCACGATCGGGAACGGAGAGGATCTCCGCGCCGGCCTTGAGAAAGTCAGCCGCGCCGCGCGGGCTTTCGAGATCGACGCCGAAGGCGCCGATGCGACCGAAGATACCGTACTGCTTCAGCATCGCGGCGTCGATGGGCGCATAGCTTTCGTAGGATGGAAAGAACCGGTCCGCCGCCAGGATGTAGATTGCCGCGTCCCACCAGGCTGGGTGATTGGAATAGACGATGACCGGGCCCTGCTGCGGCACACTCGGCAGGCCCCAGGGGGCGATCCGCAGGGCATTCATGTGCCGCGTGAAGTAGCGCCGGAAGGTCGAGACCATGAAGCGGTGCAGCAGGGCGGAGCGGCGCGCGACGGGAGAATCTCCCGGGCGACCGGATGAAGAGTGCTCCGTTCCTGCCTTGCCCGTTTCCTGCCTCAAGACACGTTCCGTAAATTCTCGACCTTGCCGTCCGCATCGAGTGCATCGGCGGCGATCCAGCCCGACATCATGACCATCGGCATGCCCGGACCCGGATGGGCTGCGCCACCGGCCAGATAAAGGCCGCGCACCTGCCGGCTGCGGTTACCCGGCTTGAACGCGCCCATGAACTTGCCATGGCTCGCCAGACCGTAGATGGCGCCGTTGAGCACCTTGTAGCGGTCGTGAATATCCTGCGGCGTCAGGTGGCGTTCGACGACGATGCGCTCCTCGATATCGCCCATGCCGGCCGTGCGTTTCAGCTTGTCGATGATCACCTGCCGATAGGCCGGAAACATCTGCGACCAGTCGTGGTGCGGGCGAAGATAGGGCGTATGGACGAGCACATAGAGCGCCTCTCCGCCCTCCGGCGCGACGCTCGGATCGGTCGCGGATGGCGCTGCGAGATAGCAGGTGGGGTCGGGTGCCGGCTCACCGCGCCGGTAGATGAAGTCGAACTCCTCTTCCGGATCGCGGGAGAACACGAAGTCGTGATGGAGAATGTGATCGTAGCGCTTGTTCAGGCCGAGATAGAGCACCACGCCGGAGCAGGCGGGCTCGAAGTCCTTGCGCGCGTAGTGTTCGCCGACCTCGCCGCCGACGAGTTCGCGATAGGTGCGGATCGAATCCATGTTGGAGATGACGTTGTCGTAAGGCACGACTTCGCCGCTCGCGAGAATCAACCCCGTAACCGCGCCGTTCTCGATCCTGAGCGAAGACACGTCGCTGTCGGTCCTGAACGTGGCGCCGAGTTCGGTGGCCAGTTTCGCCAGGGCCTCGGCGACCGCGCGGGTGCCGCCCATGGGATACCACACCCCGTCCGCCGCCTGCATGTGGGCGATGGCGCAGAGCACGGCGGGCGAGCCGTAGGGCGATGAGCCGACATACTGCGTGAAATGATCGAGCATCTGCGCCAGGCGTTCGTCCTTCACCTTCGCCCGGATGGTGCCGGCCACCGACGAGCCCATGCGCAGAGACAAAACATCCCGCAAGGTCGCGGGATTCATGTTGGCGCGGATGTTGATGGTGTCGAAGAGATCCTCCACCGGCTTCCAGAAGAAGAACCGGTTCGAGATGTCGTGAAGATGCGCGGAGATTTCCTGGAAGCGCTTGTAGCCGTCGCCGGCGTTCTTTCCGGGCGCGAAGCGATCCATGGTCTCGGCCATGGCGTCGATGTTCTCCTGCAGGTCGATCCGGGTGCCGTCGTCGAAAAAACAGCGCCATTGCGGGTCGAGCCGCACGAGGTCGAGATAATCGGAGAGGTTGCGGCCGGCTTCCGCGAAGATGCGTTCCAGAACACGCGGCACGGTCAGGATCGTCGGTCCCATGTCGAAGCGGAAGCCGTCCTCGTGCAGAACCGCCGCCTTGCCGCCGATCCAGGGATTCTTGTCGTAGAGGGTGACCTTGTGCCCGCGGGCCGCTGAGACGCAGGCCGCCGCCAATCCGCCCAGTCCTCCGCCGATGACCGCAACCGAAGTCCCTTGAGCGTTCACGCATTCCTCCCGCGAGGCACGAGCCTGTCCGTCATTCGCCCATGTCCAATCGTGATGGTTCTAGGAAGCGCCTGGTCCAGTTCAAGACGGATCACGAAGGTTTGGGCGGCGGGCGCAGATCATGCGAAGCGAGTGACGGCCCGGCGCGCGGATCACCGGACCGAATCCGGCGGCGGCCAGGAGGGACATCAGATGGTTCACGGCGCGCGTGTTGCCACCCCAGAGCAGGTTCTTCAGCCGGTTGACGGCGGAGACCGTTCCGCTTCCTTCCTGGGACAGGACGGCCACGAGAAGCCATCCTCCAGGGCGCAGCGAATGAAAGATCCGCTCGATCGCTTCCTGGATGATCGCATCCGGCAGGAACATCTGCGGCAGGAAGGCGAGGTCGAAGGCCCGCTCGTCTTCCAGATCCTCGGCGCGTTGCCGGCGAATGACGATGCGGCTGTCCAGTCCGGCCTCCCGCACATGCCGCTCGCCGATCGAGGCCGGATGAGGTGCGGGCTCCAGGGCTACGGCCGTCAGATGTGGGAAATGCCTGCAGAGCACCATCGAAAGGCCCGCGGCGCCTGCGCCGACATCGAGGAGGGCCGCGCCGGGGGCCTCGAGGCGCGGGACGAGGCCCGGCAGGAATTTCAGTTTCGGCAGGGCCCGGGTGGTCCAGAGCCGGGTCAGGGTGCCTTGGGACTCGATGATGGCCTCATCCGTATGGGTCCAGCCATCGAGGGTCAGGGTGCCGTCGGCAAGCCTGTGCCGGAAGCTGTCGGCCTGAAGGAGAGGGGCCCGAAGGGAGGCACGGAAGGTTGCCACGCCCTCGGGCGTCGTGAAGGGCATGAGGGCGGGGCCGGCCTGAACCCGGTCCTGGTCCCACGCCACGAATCGGTGGCTTGCCAGCACGTCGATCAGCGTCCGGACGAGGGCCGGCGACAGCGAGAGGGCTTGCGCCAGTTCGCCGGTCGTCGCCGGCTTGCCGAGATGGGCGAGAAGGCCGGTCTCGGCGCAGGCCGAGAGGGCGCTGGCCGACCAGATGGCCGTGTCGGCTTCCTCGAGCACCTTCAGCACGTCGCCCGTTCGCTGGAACGATGGGGCCGCTGGACCGTGCCAGGACGGCAGTCCGATGGAACCGAGGCCTATGCGGTCTCCCCCGTGGGACAGAAGAGCATAGGCGCGCCACAGCATGGAGAGATCCTTATCTGATCGGGATCACGACCGTCGTCGCAGGCTCTCTGACGACGATCCGGGCGGCATCGAAATTCGGAGGCCCGCGGCGGCCCACGTCGTTCGAGAAGCCGTAGGGCTCGCTCGGCAGGCCGATGAAGCTGCGGTCGAGCTTGCCGTTGCCGTTCACGTCGTGAAAGACCGCGATGGCGTATGTCCCCGGCTTCACGTTCCTGATGCGCAACTCCACGGTTCCCGTCGTGGCAGGACCGCGATCCTTGTACGGGCAGGTGGCCTCCTCGAAGCTGGTGTCGCAGATTCCGGCATAAACCATGTTGCTGTCCGGCTGAACGCCTTGGGCGCGGATCGTCAGGGTTGCCGCGTGAGCGGAGGAGACGGAGAGTACAACAAAGGCGGTCAATCCAATGCGTCTCATCCGGCACCCCTCTACAGAGCCGCTTCGCCGAGCGGCGCGACGGCGGGCTTCGCCTCAAAGTCGCCTGCCTTTTGACGCTCTCGATCCTCCAGCAGCAGCCGCGTCGTGATGCGCGCTCCTTCATAGATCACCGGAAGCCCGCTGCCCGGATGCGTGCCGCCGCCGACCAGATAGACGTTGCGGCCAAAGCGGTTGTGCGGACGGAAATAGAGCATCTGCGTCAGGTTGTGCGCGAGGTTGAATGTGGCGCCCTCGAACACGGAGAACTCATCCTGCCAGCCTCGCGGCGTCACCACGCGCTCGAAGCGGATGCGGCTCTCGATGTCGTCCAATCCGAGCACCTTCAGCCGCTCGAGCGCGAGCTTGCGATAACGCGGTGCCTCGCGCGCCCAGTCGATCCCGCAGCGCAGGTTCGGCACGGGCACGAGCACGTAAAGGCTCGTGTGGCCCTTCGGCGCCAGCGACTCATCGGTCGCGCCCGCGTGTTGCACGTAAACGGATGGTTCTTCGGGCAGGATGCCGTTGGTGATCTCGTGAATGTTGCGCTCGTAGTCCCGCGACAGCAGGATCGTGTGATGGGCGAGATCGCCGACATCGCCTTCGATGCCGAGATAAAGCATGAAGGTGGAGCAGGAAATCTTCGCGCGATCGAGCTTCTTGTTCTTCCAGCGCGGGCGCATGGATTCCGGCACGAGGTGGCGCATGGCATGGCCGAAATCGCCGTTGATCACCACGGAGCCCGCCGCGAAGCGCTGGCCGCCCGCCTCGAGACCGACGGCTTCGCCATTCTCGTAAACGACGCGCTCGACCGGGGTGTTGAGGCGAATGTCGACGCCCATCTTGCGCGCGACCTTCGCCATCGCTTCCGAGACCGCTCCGCAACCGCCCATGGGATGAAAGACGCCGTGCTCGTATTCTAGAAACGACAGAATGGTGAACAGGCTCGGGCACTGGAACGGCGACATCCCGAGATATTTCGTCTGGAACGAAAAGGCGAGACGCACGCGCGGATCGGCGAAGTAGCGCTTGAGATCGCTGTCGACGCTGGAGAAGGGACGCAGCTTCGGCAAGGCGGCCAGCATCGCCGGCGAGAAGAGATCGGCGGGGCTCGAAAAAGCCTGCTCCAGCACCGGCCGGAAGGCTTCGAGCTTGTCGCGGTTGTCGTCGAGAAACCGGCGCACATTGCGCGCATCGGCGGGGGCGAGACGAGCAATTTCCTGTTCGAGTCGATCAAGATCGTAAGTGGCGCGAATGGAGCCGCCACCCTCGAAGACGACGTGATATTGCGGGTCGAGGCGCTTGAGTTCGACATGGTCTTCCAGCCGTTCGCCGCAGGCCTCGAAGATGTCCTTCAAGACGCGAGGATACAGGAAGAAGGTCGGGCCGATGTCGAACTTGTAGCCGCCGGGCGCATGGATGGTCCGGGTGCGGCCGCCGACGGCGGGTTCCCGTTCGAACACGGTGACGGGCACCCCCTCGCGCGCCAGCAGCATGGCCGAGGCCAAGCCTCCGGGGCCCGCGCCAACGATGGCGACCTGCGGTGATCGAGCGGGTTCGCGCATGAGCCCTTAGCCCTGACTGGCGTGGAACATCGGTCATCTGAACTAGACCGGGCACAGCCCTCGACCAGAGGCAATGATCCAAAATTCACGAGAAGGTGAAAATATGACTTGAAATACAGTAACGTTGTCGTAGGCTATCTAGGGCTTCTAATGAGTTTGTCTAGGCTATTTCTTGGTATAGTTTTGCATCTCTGAAGAGTGAATGAACGTATAAAAAATCGAAGCGCCTTATTCTCGCCTTTTTAAGGCTCAGTTTCACTTCCAACCGAAACGGAAGGGGAGACTGTCGTTGAAGAACATCCTCACCCGGGCATCTGCAATTGTGCCTATTCTTCTCGTAGCAGCCTGCAATACAACCGCCTCGAACGACCCGCTCACCACAGGGTCCATCTCACAAGCCAATATCGATGCAGGCCCGGCCATTCAGCGCGGCACTGCCTCCTGGTACGGCCCGGGATTCCATGGCCGCAAAACCGCCAGCGGTGAGCGGTTCAATTCTTCCGACATGACGGCCGCCCACCGCTCCCTGCCGTTCGGCACGAGGCTCAAGGTCGTGAATGAAACCAATGGCCGCTCGGTCGTCGTCCGGGTGAACGATCGCGGGCCCTTCGCTCATCGGCGGATCATCGATCTCGCGAAAGGTCCCGCTCAGGCGCTCGGCCTGACCTCCGAGGGCACGGCTTACGTATCGCTCCATCGCCTCGATTAGGCGCTTCTTAATTCCTTCCGGCGATTCTGGCCCCGATTCGGGACCAAGGGTTGCTTACATGGAATCGAGATCGTCTCAGCCGACGAATGTCATACGCTTTCCGGGCGCGCGCTCGTCGGCCAATCCCCATCGGGACCAGCGAAGCCTGATGGATGCGGTTTATTCCGCAGGATCGCTGCCGATTGCAGCAGGCGATCGCGCCACGAAGGTCATGGCGACGCGACTCACCATCTTCGGCTTCGTCGTGATCGATGAAATCCAGGCGGACGGCAGCGTGCGTCGCCTGCGCCCTTCCGAGGCGTTTCATGCGTCCACGGCGTGCCCGTGGCGCGTGTCGAAACCGTCGGGCCGTTACCGGCTCGCCGAGGATTGGCCCGAAGCGGATCAGGAATTGTTCGCTGCCCTGCAAGCCTGAAGGTCTCGCCTTTTCCATCCCCTGAACTATTTTCCTGCGCCACCGATGGCGCTTCTCAGGGGATGCCGATGCATCTGGTTCAGATTCTGCTGCCGCTCGCCGACAACAAGGGCCGCCGTCTCGACGGGGCGGTTTATGCGCGGGTCCGCAAGGAATTGGCCGAGCGGTTCGGCGGGATCACGAGCTTCACGCGCGCGCCGGCTGAGGGTGTCTGGAAGGAGGGCGGCCATACGTCTCACGACGACATCGTCGTGTTCGAAGTCATGGCCCGCGAACTCGATCATGCCTGGTGGGAGCGCTACCGCGCCGACCTGGAACGGCGATTCGAGCAGGAGACCATCGTGATGCGGGCGATCAAGGTGGAAATGCTGTAACGAGGGAACCCGACCCGCACTGCTTCGCTTGTCGTTGAAAAGTGGAGCACTCGCATGGCCAAGCCCCTCATTGTTTCGATTCCCCACAATCTCGGCCAAGCCGAAGCGATGCGGCGCCTTCACGGCGGCATGTCGGGACTGAAATCCCAGTTCGGCGACAAGGTCGCGTCCATCGACGAGAGCTGGAATGGCAACCGCATGGATTTTCGCGTCGGAGCCATGGGCCAGAACGTCAGCGGCCATCTGGAGGTGATGCAGGACCAAGTGCGTGTCGAAGTGCAGTTGCCGTGGATCCTTGCCATGATTGCAGAGAAGGCGAAGACCTTCATCCAAAAGCAAGGCACTTTGCTGCTCGAGAAGAAATGATTCTGGCTATATCCATGAATAGCCGTTCACAAAGATGAACACAGAGGGAACCAAAAGGCTCCTTCCGCGTTCTACAATCGATTGCGACCACGACCCAACGCTGGTGCGCTTCACTTAAGACATCGCATTTATTCACCACGGGCCGTGTTCTTCCGTCCGATCGCGACAACACACCTGTATTTGAGGATGGCGCTATGCATGAGCGTTTGATGACGCACTCCTATGCCCTTCGTTCGCCTGCCAAGTCCGCTTCAGAAAAACCTCTCCTCGTCTGTTTCTCCCATCTTCGCTGGGATTTCGTCTGGCAACGGCCGCAGCACCTCCTCAGCCGGGCCGTCAAGCATTATGACGTGCTGATCATCGAGGAGCCCATCTTCAAGGCGGGCGCGACGCCTCACATGGATGTGAGCGATCGGCCACAGGGCGTCACCATTGCCGTGCCGATCCTTCCTGAAGGTCTGTCTCATGAAGATATTCTTGCCGAGCAGCACGACCTGATCGAGGAACTGATCGGCCGCGAGGCCACGAGCCCAAGGGTATTCTGGTACTACACGCCGATGGCCATGGCCTTTACCAGCGATCTCGAATGCGACCTGTGCGTCTACGACAATATGGACGAGCTTTCGCTCTTCCGGGGCGCTTCGCAGGAACTGCTCGATCTGGAGAATGCTCTCTTCGCCCGCTGCGATCTGGTCTTCACAGGCGGCATGAGCCTCTACGAGGCCAAGCGCCATCGCCATCGCAGCATTCACGGCTTCCCATCATCCATCGATTTCAACCACTTCTCCCAGGCGCGTTCCATCGACAAGGATCCCGACGACCAGGCGCAGATTCCGCATGTCCGTCTCGGCTTCTTCGGCGTCGTCGACGAGCGCATGGACATCGATCTCCTGGCCGAGGTTGCGGATCTGCGTCCCGACTGGCAGTTCGTGATGATCGGTCCGGTCGTGAAGATCGATCCATCGACGCTGCCGCAGCGGTCCAATATCCACTGGCTCGGCGGAAAATCCTACAATGAGCTGCCGCATTACCTGTCAGGCTGGGATGTGGGCTTCATGAACTTCGCCTTGAACGAGGCGACCAAATTCATCAGCCCGACGAAAACGCCGGAATTCCTGGCGGCCGGCGTGCCGGTCGTCTCGACGCCGATCACCGATGTGGTGCGGCCTTATGGCGAGAAGGGTCTTGTCGAGATCGCCAGGGACGCCAAGGACGTGGTCGCCAAGGTCGAGACGATTCTCGCGCGTCCCAAGGACGCGTGGCTCGCGAAGGTCGATCGTCACCTGGCGGCCGGATCCTGGGACAAGACCTGGTCTTCCATGCACAAGCTGATGCTGGATGTCACCGGCGACACCGCGAGCGACCGGCCCGCCTCGTCCCTTCCCGTTTATGCCACCACGCCTGCGGAGTGATTTGGAATGTATGATTGGTTGATTGTCGGCGCCGGCTTTGCGGGCAGCGTTCTGGCGGAACGTCTTGCCACAGAGCGCAACGAGCGCGTCCTTCTGATCGATCGTCGCAGTCACATCGGTGGCAACGCCTATGATCGATACGACGATGACGGCCTGCTCATCCACCAGTATGGGCCTCATATCTTCCACACCAACTCAAAGCAGATCTTCGACCACCTTTCCCGCTTCACCGAATGGCGTTTCTACGAGCATCGGGTGCTGGCGGAAGTCGACGGGATGCTGGTGCCGATTCCGATCAACCTCGATACGGTCAATAAGCTTTACGGGCTGAATCTCACGTCCGAGCAGCTGCAGGACTGGTTCGCCGAGCGGGCGGAGAAGATCGGCGAGATCAAGACCTCGGAAGACGTGGTGGTCTCCGCCGTCGGCCGCGAGCTCTACGAGAAGTTCTTCCGCGGCTATACGCGCAAGCAATGGGGCCTCGACCCGTCGGAACTCGACAAGTCGGTGACCTCGCGGGTGCCGACGCGCACAAACCGTGACGATCGCTACTTCTCGGACGAATTCCAGTTCATGCCCAAGCACGGCTACACCCGGATGTTCGAGAAGATGGTGAGCCATCCCAACATCCATGTGATGACGCAGACCGATTACGACGACGTCAAGCATGTCGTTCCCCACCGCCGCGTCATTTATACGGGCCCGATCGACGAGTACTTCAATTTCCAGTTCGGCAAGCTGCCTTATCGCTCGCTGCGCTTCGAGCATGTCACTCTTGAGAAGACCTGGCATCAGCCCGTGGGCGTGGTGAACTTCCCGCAGACGCACGATTACACCCGCGTCACGGAGTACAAGCACCTCACCGGTCAGGACCATGCCAAGACAGCGCTCACATACGAGTATCCGTCCGCCGAAGGCGACCCCTACTACCCGATCCCGAAGGCGGAGAACCAGGAGCTCTTCAAGAAATACGAGCGCCTCGCCCTGTCGACGCCTGACGTCTGGTTCGTCGGCCGGTTGGCGACATACCGCTACTACAACATGGATCAGATCGTCGGTCAGGCGCTTGCCACCTTCCGGCGCATCAACGAGTCCCTGCCGGTCGGTGCCGATACCAGTTCAGTGAAAGTCGTGCCGAATTCAGCCGCCATGGTCTCATAGTCGGAAAATGCGTCGAACAATCCGCGCTAAGCATAGTTGTTGACTGCCTATAGTAATAGCTCGGAGCGTATGATGAAACGACCGCTGGAACTCTGGGGAGGCATGGAATGCACCATCGCGAGAGTTGGTGACGATTATCGCGACCAAAGCCTGGAGACCGGTCATCACGATCGAATCGCGGATCTCGACCGCATTGCCGAACTCGGGATCCGCACGCTGCGCTACCCGGTGCTCTGGGAGAAGATTTCTCCCGAGAGCCCGGACCGTGCGGACTTCTCCTGGCACGATGAGCGTCTGAGGCATCTTCGGAAGCTCGGCATCCGTGCCATTGCCGGCCTGTGCCATCATGGCAGCGGCCCGCACTACACCCACATGCTCGATCCGGCCTGGCCGGAGCTTCTGGCGCGCCATGCCGCCAACGTGGCGGAGCGCTATCCGCATCTCGATCTCTACACCCCCGTCAACGAGCCGCTCACGACGGCGCGGTTCTCGGGCCTTTACGGGCATTGGTATCCGCACGGCACGACCTACGAGTCCTTTCTCAAGATCCTCGTCAACGAGTGCAAGGCGACCGTCCTGTCCATGCGAGCCATCCGCAGGGTTCGGCCCGATGCGCAGCTCGTGCAGACGGACGACATGGGCAAGACCTTCTCGACGCCGGCGCTCGCCTATCAGGCTGAGCACGAGAACCAGCGTCGCTTCCTGAGCTTCGACCTTCTTTGCGGCATGGTCGATCGGGATCATCCCTGGTGGAACATCCTCCTGGATCACGGCGTCGCTCAGGCCGATCTTGAACTCCTTCTCGAGGCGGATGCCGCGCCCGACATCATCGGCATCAATCATTACCTGACCAGCGAGCGCTACCTCGACGAGCGCATGGCCCGCTATCCCGAGCATCATTGGGGCGGCAACGGACGGCATCGATATGCGGATGCGGAGGCTGTCCGCATGCCTCTCCCGTCCGTTGATCTTGGGCCGGCTGCCCGCCTGCGGGAGGTGTGGGAACGCTACAAGCGCCCCATCGCCGTGACAGAAGCGCATCACGGCAGCTCCCGTGACGATCAGCTGCGCTGGCTCATGGAAGTCTGGAATGACGTCAATGCGTTGCGCGATGAAGGCGCGGATATACGGGCCGTGACCGTCTGGTCTCTTTACGGCGCCGTCGATTGGAACAGCCTGCTGACCCGTCGCAACGACTTCTACGAGCCGGGCCCCTTCGACGTGCGCGCTCCCGAGCCGCGCCGGACGGCGCTTGCACACGCGGCGGAGGCGCTTGCCAAGACCGGCACCTTCGATCATCCGGTGCTCGACCGTGCCGGCTGGTGGAAGCGCGACATCCGTTTCTACAAGCGTCCGGCGAGGCAATCGAGATCCTGCTGGCTCGCCGATGCTCCAAGGCAGCTCCTGATCACGGGCGCCACGGGAACGCTTGGTCGCGCCTATTCCCGCCTGTGCGATTTCCGCGGGCTCAATCACGTGCTGCTCTCGCGCCAGGACATGGACATCGCCGATCCGAAGAGCGTCGCCGAGGCTCTCGCGTGCCATCGTCCCTGGGCGGTGATCAACACGGCCGGCTACGTGCGCGTGGTGGAGGCGGAAAACGACAGGCAGGCCTGCTTCCGGGAGAACGCCACCGGAGCGGAGGTGCTGGCCAAGGCCTGTGCCGATCTCGACATTCCCCTCGTCACCTTCTCGTCCGACCTCGTGTTCGACGGGGCGTTGGATCGACCTCACGTGGAGAGCGACGAGGTCAATCCCACGACCGTCTATGGCGAGAGCAAAGCCGAGGCGGAACGCCGGGTTCTGGTGGCGCACGACAAAGCGCTCGTCCTGCGCACCAGTGCCTTCTTCGGCCCATGGGATCGCTACAACTTCGTCTGGTCGATCCTGAATGCTCTCAGCAAGGGCGAGGGCGTGAAGGCAAGCGTCGACATGGTGTCACCTACTTATGTCCCCGACCTCGTGAACACATCGCTCGATCTGCTGATCGATGGCGGCACGGGCATCTGGCACATGGCCAATATCGGCGAGACCTCCTGGCGTGATCTCGCCGCCATGGCGGCGGAGCGCGCGGGCTTCGATCCGGAACTCGTGACGGATGCGGGCGATCTCCCGGCCCTCAACACGGCCCTGTACACGGAACGTGGCGTCCTCATGCCGCGCCTCGACAGTGCCCTCGACCGGTTCTTCTTCGACAGTGAAGTGGAATGGTCCGACGATGCGATGAAGGTGGCTGCCGAATAGGCTCTCCGCACAGGCAACAAGCGAAAGGCGGCCAGAGCGATCTGGCCGCCTTTTTCATGTGTCCTGATATGAGACACGCTACGCCGCAGCCTCCGCTGCCCGGACGGCTTCCTCCAGGCGCGCGGCCCGGGACTCCACGGCCAGCTCCACGAGAGCATCCGTCAGCACCGTCGCGGTCGGATCGGCCAGCGGCTCGTCCCGGAGCAGCCGCAGGGTCGATGCCACCAGGCGGCCGCGGCCGTAGGAGCGTTCGACGCCGAGAGCGACCGGCTTGTGGATCCAGCCGACCACGAGGCCTGAGAACACACGAGCCTGGAAGTCGAGCAGGTTGCAGTTCGCGATCACGAAGTCCGGCAGCACCCGATCCATCGTTTCATCGAGCAGCGGGCCCGACGGGAAGCGGGCGAAATGGCCCGCGCGCCGCAGCCAGCCGAACGACGACGCCCAGTCGCCGGACCAGAGGGTGCCGGCGCGGGCCTGCACCTTCACGGCCTGCCAGTGCGGGAAGAACGGATAGAGGGTCATGTCCTCTTCCGGCAGGAGCAGGAGCTTGGCACCCGCCCGTACGTGATCGGCAATCGCCTTGTTGTGGGTGCGCGACACGATCAATGTCGATTCCTCGAAGGCGCGGGCGATGCTGTAGCCAAGGGCTCGGAAGCGCTCGCGGATATCCTCGTCCGGCGACCACACCAGCTCGCGGGCATGAACCGGCCGCGTCCGCTTGGGATGGATGGCGATGTCGTGGTGGTTATGCGCGACGACGCGTCCATCGGACGTGCGCAGGTCGAGGCTGATGCGCCGCAGGGACGGTTCGTCCATTTCCGGCAAGCGGATCTCGATGTTGCCGAGATCGAGCACGTCCGGCGCCTCAAGGCGCGGCAGGTCGATCACCTGGGTCTCGCCGCAGAGGGAGATCTCCAGCTTGCAATCCTCTAGAACCGGGCCGGCCCCGTGAGCGATGGCGAGGCCCAGGGCAACCGTCTCGCCCGCCCAGTAGGATGCGCGCTCCCATTTTGGCACGATCACCGTGTCCGAATTGACGATGTGAAACAGCTCGTGGAACACGCGCGGGTTCCGGCGCATGTCGAGCAGACCGTTGGATTCCCAATGGCAGTCGTGCAATTCGGTGATGACGTAGCCGGCGAGGTTCGGCTTCCGGCGCATGGCCTCGATCTCGTATTTCAAGGCTCGGAACTGCTGCCATTGGGCCGCGATGACGAATCGGCGCAGATCGCCGAAGACACGGTCGAGGCTCCAGTCCGAGAACCGGTTCTCGACGCCGTGGGCATACATCACGCCCTCGCCCCAGTCGTGCCCGGTCTCGAACCACCAGGGCTCTTCGCCCTTGGTGTCGCGCAGGTCCTTCGGATAGGGCAGGCCCCAATTGCCGAACTCGGAGCACATCAGCGGCTCGCGTCCGGTGATGACCGCGTCGCCGTGAGGCGAGTAGAGCCATGAGGCGCGGCTCGAGAGTTCGTCGACGAACTGGTCCCATGCCCCGCGATGATCGGGATAGGCGGCGTAGAAGTGATAATCCGCGATGTCGGATTCCACGTGGAAGCTCGGGGCGAGCGGCGAGTTGTCGACCACGAGGCGCGTCGGATCGTAGGCCTTCAGCCAGGCGAAGGTGCGCTTGAGCCAGTCGCGGTGATCCGCGTCGTTGACGAGGTCGACGCCCCAGTTCTCGTTGATGATCGTCCAGATCACGATGGAAGGATGGTTGCCGTCGCGATCGACGATGCCCTTCAGGAGCTTCTCCTTGCGGCCGCGGGAGCGGTCCGTGGCCATGCCGCCGTTCGGCAGCTCGGTCCAGATGAGCATTCCCATCCGGTCCGCCACTTCATAGTAGCGCGGGTCGGCCGCCTTGATGTGGCAGCGCAGGCAGTTGAGGCCGAGTTCCTTGGCCTTGCGGAACTGATCTTCCAGGAACTCCACCGACGGCACGGTGCAGATCGTGTCCGGATAGTAGTCCTGGTCGAGGGCGGAGCGCAGGTAGAGCGGCTCGCCGTTGAGATAGAATTTGCCGTTGCGCGTCTCGATGGAACGGAAGCCGAAATTGTCCGCGATCTCGTCCTTCACCTCGCCGTTGCGGATGAATGCGAGGCGGATGCGGTAGAGGTTGGGATGGTCGGGCGACCAGGCGCGCACGTCATCGAGGGTGAACTCGAACGGCATGGAGGTGACGCCCACCTGCGTCTCGTGCATCTCGTTGAGCACGACATCGCCCGAGGGGTCCGTGACTTCGATGCGGATCTGGGTTGCGTCCGTGAGGGGGCGCGCGAAGAACACGCCGGAGCTCACCCGTCCCGTTGTCAGGTTGGGAACGAGGCGGACGCGGTTCATATGGTCGGGAATGCGGCGCTCGAAATAAACCGATTGCCAGATGCCCGAGAGAGGCCCGTACCAGCTCTGCTTGCCGAACGGGATTTCGGCGAAGGGCGAATCCGGGAACTCGGCCGGGTTGTCGGTCGGGCTGTCGACGCGGACCTTGATCTCGTTTGCGCCGGGCTTGAGATAAGCCGTCACATCGAACGAGAAGGGCAGGAATCCACCCTCGTTATGGCCGACCACCTCGCCGTTGATGAAGACCTTGGTGTTGTGGAAGACGGCGCCGAAGCGAATCCAGACGCTGTCGTGCAGCCAAGCTTCGTCGATCTCGATCGTCCTGCGATAGATGCCGATGCCGGCACGCATGCGCAGGTCTGAGAACTGCGCCTGCCACGGACTGGGCACGGTGATCTGGCGAACCTCGGCCGGGCCCGACAGACGGTCGTCGGCCACATGCAAAAATTCCCAAGTCCCGTCCAGATTGATCCGATTGTCCTGCATGACGTCTCCTTGAATCAGAGATTACCCAAGGGTTTCGAAAACGGCGAAAACATGGCTGAATGCGAGTGGCTGCGGAGACGTGTCCCGCCTGCGACATCGCGTGTCACCGAACCCTTTTCGACCCATCGCCCCCTCGTCTCTGACCGTGGTAGGTGGCCCGTCTCGAACAACGGAGAAATGCTTCATTGGATCCAGGGACCGGAGCGGCCCAGACGCTTCGACCCGCCAGGCCGGATAGGAACCGGCTCTTCCATCTGGCGTTGCCCTGACAATGCCGAGCCTCGCTGCTCGCCCGACACCCTGTATTTCGAAGAGGCTACAGATGGCTCAACAGATTCCTGACGATCGCGCCCGACAGGGAGGATCAGGCCGCCCGGTTCTGGGCGTTCTGATCGGTTCGCTCCTGCTCCTCGCCGTTGCCGTTTCCGGTTATCTCATCTGGGCGGGCTCCACGTCGCCCGACGATCCGGGCACCGATGCGGCTCGCGCCAACGTGACGGGCTCGACGACCGGCTCGTCCAACGCCAATCCCACCAACCGGATCACGCCCGCCAATCCGGCCTATCCGGCTCCTGAAGCGCGGCCCACGGCCAACGAAGCGCCGAAGCCATAAGCGGTTTTCCCTACGGAAGCCGGGAGAGGACGATCGTCTCTCCCGGCTTTTTTGTTGCGCTTCGTCGGTGAGGCGGCGACTTTTCGCCGTAATGATTCGCAAAGAACCGGCCCGCCGACGCATCGTGCTGCGAAGATGTGCCGGTCTTTTCGCCTGCGCGGGCCTTCGGTTCGCACGGGACGATGCACTCATGAGAATGCGACGGGGTTGGACTGAATGACGAGTATTGGCATGAAGGGGCTCTTCCGGGCCGCCGTGATCGTGTTGAGCATGGCAGCGGCCGGCGCGTCCTATGCGCAGCAGGCTCAGACCTCTCCCAATGCCCAGCCTCAGGCACAAGCGCCGGCCGCGCCTCAGCCTCAGGCGGCGCCGGCTCCCGCGCCGGTTTCGGCCGAGACGAAGGCGGCCCGCGCCAAGCTCGACGGCTTCAAGGCGGATCTCGAGCAGAAGGAGGCGGCGGTCCAGGGCCGGGTCATGGCTGACGCGGATCTGCAGAACATCCGCCAGCAGCTCGAACCGATCATCGCCGAGATCCGCGCGGTCATCGACGATCAGGCTCCGAAGCTCGATGCCAGCAAGCAGCGCCTGAGCCAGCTCGGCCCCAAGCCCGAGAAGGGACAGCCGGAGGAGAGCGCCGACGTCGCCAGGGATCGCGCGGAGCGCGAGGCCGCCGTGGCGGAGCTCGACGAGACCCAGCGGCTCGGGCGCGCCCTGCTGGTCCAGGCGGAGCAGCTGAGCACCCAGATCGGCGACCTGCGCCGGGCGGGCTTCACCCGCGCCCTGTTCGAGCAGAGCGACGGCCTCATCAGCCCAAGCCTCTGGATGAACGTGATCCAGGCCGTGCCGCGCGAGCTGCGGTCGCTGGGGATCGTCATGAGCGATGCCCTGGAGCAGCTCCAGCGCGCCACCTCGCTCGGCGTCCTGCTCCTCATGGGGCTGTCCATCGGCGTGGCGATCGCCCTTTATGCCGGGCGGCGCTCCATCGCGCCGCGTCTGGTCAGGCGCGATCCCGCCATCACCGATCCCGCGCGCCGCAGCCGCCTCCTGGCCGCCGTCGGGGTTCTGATCCTCGGTGCGGGCCCGGCCATCGCGGGCAGCTGGATCGTCTGGGTGGCTTTCGATTCCGTCGATATCGTCCCGTCGCGGATCGAGCAGGTCGGCAAGGCCATCCTGAGCGGCCTGGCCTTCATCGCCTTCGTGCGCGCCCTGATCGATGCGATCCTGGCGCCGGACCATACCTCTTGGCGGCTGATCCCGGTCCGGGACGCCTCCGCCACGCGGATCATGAGCTTCTCCGTCACCCTGGCCACCGTCATGGTCGTCGGCAAGGTGATCGAATCCTTCAACACGGCCATCGCGGCCGCCCTGCCCATCACCGTCATGACCCGGGCGGTCTTCGCGCTGGCGTGGGCTCTCGTCTTCGCCGAACTCCTGCGACGCTTCGCAGCCCGCGAGAACCAGGACGAGGCCTGCCTCGGTCCTTACGTCTCGCAGGAGGTCGACATCGGCGGACCTCTGCGCAGCCTCGGCTGGTTCCTCGCGGCGCTCATCCTCGGCAGCGTGATCGGCGGCTATGTGGCGCTGGCCTCCTTCCTGGTCGATCAGGCGGCCTGGATTTCCATCGTGGTCGCGCTGGTGGGGCTCTGCGTTGCCCTCGCCGACGAGTTCATCGGCGGCTCCCTGCGCGGGCAGACGAGGCTTGCCACCACGCTCCAGGCCAATACGGGCCTGCGCCGCCGCTCCCTGGAGCAGATCGGCGTTATCGGCAGCGGCTTTGCGCGGCTCGCCCTCATCGTCATCGGCTTCCTGCTGGTGCTGGCCCCGTGGGGCATCGAATCCGCCGACGTGACCGGCTCGCTGAGAGCCATGTTCTTCGGGTTCAGCGTCGGCGACGTCACGATCTCCCTGTCGTCGATCCTGATCGCGGCCGCGCTGTTCGCCGCGGGCTTCGCGGTCACGCGCATGGTCCAGCGCTGGCTCAACAACACCTTCCTGCCGGCGACGGACCTCGATGCGGGCCTGCGCAACTCGATCAGCACGGCGGCGGGCTATGTGGGCATCATCATCGCGGGCGTGCTCGCCTTCACCTATCTCGGCCTCAGCCTGGAGCGCGTGACCATCGTGGCCGGCGCGCTCTCGGTCGGTATCGGTTTCGGCCTGCAATCCATCGTCAACAACTTCATCTCGGGCCTGATCCTGCTCTGGGAGCGCCCGATCCGCGTGGGCGACCTCGTGGTCGTGGGCGACGGCGAGGGTTACGTGCGCCGGATCAACGTGCGCTCCACGGAGATCCAGGCCTTCGACCGCTCGATGATCATCGTGCCGAATTCGAACCTGATTTCCGGCATCGTGCGCAACCGCGTGCGCAACGATCGCGTGGGGCGCGTGCTCGTCTCGGTCCCGGTTCCCCGCGCCTCGGATCCCGACCAGGTCGCGGAGATCATGCGCAAGGCGGCCCTCGCCCACCGCGAGATCATGAGCGAGCCTGCGCCCCGGGTGCTGTTCAAGAAGGTGACGGAAAACACCATCGATTTCGATCTCGTCTGCTTCGTGGACGATATCGACTCGGCGGGCCGCGTCTCGAGCGACATCTATTTCGACATTTTCCGCGGCCTGCGGAAGGCGGGCATCGGCGTTCCCGCGCCGGCGCCCAAGCCGGACGAGGAGCCGCAGGACAAGGCCTCGAAGACGGATGATAAAGAGGACGAAACCTTAACCCTTCTCAAGGATAAGACGCCCGCATGAAGCGTCTCATCCCGTTGATCCTCCCCGTCCTCGCCCTGGCCGCCTGCCAGAGCGAGAAGCCCGCCCAGCGCAGCCAGATTCCGAGCTTCTACGTCTCCATGGCAAGCGCCGATGCCCGGGTGGATGCCGCCATGGCGCGAGACATGATCGGCGCCTATCGCGGCAACAACGGCCTGCGGCCCCTGACCCTCGATCCCGACCTGCAGGCCGCCGCCCAGGCGGAGGCCGATGCCATGGCCCGGGCCGACAAGCCGAGCTCGGCGGAAACCTTCAAGGCCCGCTTGGTCTCCAGAGGGTTCGCGGCGCCGGCCGCCAACATCTCGGCCGGCTATCACACCCTGGCCGAGGCGTTCTCCGGCTGGCGCGAAAGCCCGCAGCACAACCGGGTCCTCCTCGATTCCAAGGCGACCCGGATCGGGATCGCGACGGCCTATGCGCCGAATTCCAAGTACAAGGTCTATTGGGTTCTGGCGGTCGCCGCCGACAGGCGCTGACCACATGCCGCGCCCCGGAGCGGGGCTGTTCCGGAACCTAACCTATGTGAACGCGCTTTAGCTTGAGGAACTCTCAAGCTCAACGAGTACGCGTTTCGTCAGATGCCGGATTTCGATCCCAAACTGGGCAAGCAGCTCCCTCCGCCACCGGCTTTGGGGAGCGAGCAGGAGGTCGGACCCGGCCAAGGCACCACGCTGGCGAAGGAGGCCGCCACCGCGGCGGCGCATCATCCCGAAACCCCGCATTCCCCCGAGGTGGCTCCGAGCATCCTGCGCGAGCTGTTCCTGCTTTTTCGCGACATGCTCCGGAAAGGGAAGGGCTGGCCCATGCTCCGTCTCGGAGCGGCCATCCTCGTCATCCTCGTCGGCAACATGTTCGGGCAGGTGCGGCTCAACCAATGGAACGGCGCCTTCTTCGATGCGGTCGAGAAGCGCGACACCTCCGCGTTCTTCCATCAGCTACTCGTCTTCATGGTCATCGTCGGCGTGCTCCTCGCCCTCGTGGTGGCGCAGACCTGGCTGCAGGAGCGCCTGAAGATTCGGCTCAGGCAGCGCCTGACCCAGGTGCTGCTCGACATCTGGCTCAAGCCCAACCGCGCCTACCAGATGGGCTTCATGGGCGAGAACGGCGCCCAGCCGGACCAGCGGATGCAGGAGGATTGCCGCCTCTTCTCCGAACTCTCCACGGAGCTCGGCGTCGGCATGCTCCAGGCCTTCCTGCTCCTCGTGAGCTTCATCGGCGTCCTGTGGGCCCTGTCCGGTCCCGTCAGCTTCACCCTGGGCGGGCGCGAGATCACGGTCTCCGGCTACATGGTCTGGGTTGCCGTCGGTTATGCGGGGATCGGCTCCGGCCTTACCTGGCTCGTCGGCCGCCCGATGATCCGGCTGAACACCCTCCGCTATGCCCGCGAGGCCGAGCTGCGCTTCGCGCTCGTGCGGGTGAACGAAAGCGCCGAGAGCGTCGCCCTCTACAACGGAGAGCCGGACGAGCGTCGGAACCTCGATGAATTCGTCGAGGCCGTCCTCAAGGCCTCCCGCCGGCTCTCCGGCGGCCTCGCTCGCTTGACGTGGATCACCTCCGGCTACGGCTGGCTCGCCATCGTGGTGCCGATCCTGGCCGCCGCGCCGGATTACTTTGCGGGACGCCTGTCCTTCGGCGAGATGATGATGGTGGTCGGTGCCTTCAATCAGGTGCAGTCGGCCCTGCGCTATTTCGTCGACAACTTCCCGAAGATCGCCGACTGGCGCTCCGCGGTCCTGCGCGTCGCCACGTTCCGGCAGGCCGCCATCGACCTCGACGAGGTCGCGGCCGAGAGCCGCAAGATCGAGACTGGCCCCCATCCCAAGGGCTGGCTCAGCTTCGAAGGCGTATCGATCGCGCTCAACGACGGCAGCATCCTCATCGAGGATGCGACGGCCGAAATCCAGCCGGGCGAGCGGGTGCTGATCATGGGCGAGTCGGGCGCCGGCAAGAGCACGCTGTTCCGCGCCATTTCCGGCCTCTGGCCCTGGGGATCGGGCAGGATCCGCATCCCCAAGCCCGAGGAGATGATGTTCCTGCCGCAGCGGCCCTATCTGCCCTTGGGAACCTTGCGGGCGGCCATCAGCTATCCGGCCTCGCCCGAGACCTTCGCCGATGCCGACGTGCGGAAAGCGCTGGAACGCTGCGGCCTGGGCGATTTTCTGGAGATGCTCGACAAGCATGAGCGCTGGGACCGCAGCCTGTCGCTTGGCCAGCAGCAGCGGGTGGCCTTTGCCCGGGTGCTGCTGCACCGTCCTAAATGGGTGTTCATGGACGAGGCGACATCCGCCCTCGACGAGGAGAACCAGGCCTCCATGCTGGGGCTGTTCGAGAACGAGCTGAAGGGCGCGAGCGTCCTGTCGATCGGCCATCGCCCCGGCCTCGAAGAGTTTCACACCCGTACCCTTCATATCCGCAAGACCAGGGAAGGGGCCATTCTCCTGGCCCGGCCCCGGTCGCGGCAGAACGGGGACAAGCCATCGAAGCTCGGGCCGAAATGGATCGGGCGCTTCCGCCGGAGCCTCAAGCCGGCACGGAGCCGCGCATGACGGAGCGGAACCGGTCCGAAGCATCCCGTCTTTTCAAGCAGAGGGAATTGCGTAACCCTTGATCGGAGGCGAAGCGCCGGTCGTCACGTATCGCAGGTAGATTTCCATGCGGCTGATCAGGTTGTATATCCGCGTTCTGGGCCAGCTCGGATCCGATATGAGGATCGGCGCCCTGCTGGCCCTTGCCAACATCGCGCTTGCGATCTCGGCCTTCGCGGAGCCCATCCTGTTCGGGCGCATCATCGACGTGCTCACCCGGGCGCAGATCCCGAATTCACCGCCTGTGACCTTCGGCGTTCTCACGCCCCTCATCCTCGCCTGGGTGGCGTTCGGGCTCTTCTCCATCGGGGCGGGCGCGCTCGTGGCGCTCCATGCGGACCGCCTTGCCCATCGCCGCAGGCTGGCCGTGGTGGCGAATTATTTCGAGCATGTGCTCGAACTGCCGCTCGCCTTCCATACCTCGACCCATTCGGGCCGCGTGCTGAAGGTCATGCTGGAAGGTTCGGGCGCCATGTCGTGGCTCTGGCTCGGCTTCTTCCGCGAGCATCTGTCAGCCATTATCGCCCTCGTCGTCCTGCTTCCGCTCACCGTGTTCCTGAACTGGCGCCTGGGGCTTCTTCTCGTCGCGCTCGTGGCGGTGTTCGCCCTGCTCACCGCCATCGTGCTGCGTAAGACGGAAACCCTGCAGGGCTCCGTGGAGCGCTATCATTCGAGCCTTGCCGAACATGCTTCCGATGCGCTCGGCAACGTGCCGGTGATCCAGTCGTTCACGCGCGTCGAGGCCGAGAGCCGCTCGTTGCGCACCATCATCCAGCAACTGCTCCAGGCGCAGAACCCGGTGCTGTCCTGGTGGGCCCTGGCCTCCGTCGCATCGCGCGCCTCGGCGACGATCACGGTCACGGCGATCTTCCTCATGGGCACCTGGCTGCACCTGAACGGGCTTGCCACCATCGGCGAGGTCGTCATGTTCATGAGCATGGCCACCATGCTGATCGGCCGGTTGGAGCAGGCGGTGAGCTTCATCAACCAGCTCTTCATGCAGGGGCCGAAGCTGCAGGAATTCTTCGAGATTCTGGACACAGCACCCGTCGTCCATGATCGCGCCAACGCCAGGCATGTGGAGCGCTACAAAGGCGATGTGGTCTTCGACAATGTGAGCTTTTCCTACGACGGCAAGCGCGCTGCCGTGCAGGATGTGTCCTTTGCCGTGCAGTCCGGCGAGAACGTGGCGCTGGTCGGTGCCACGGGCTCCGGCAAGTCGACCACCCTGGGCCTCCTTCATCGCGCCTTCGATCCGCAATCGGGCTGCATCCGCATCGACGATCTCGACATTCGTGACGTCACCCTCTCGTCCTTGCGGCGCAACATCGGCGTGGTGTTCCAGGAGCCGATGCTGTTCGCCCGCACCATCCGCGAGAACCTGCAGGTCGGACGGCCCGACGCCACCGACGCGGAGATGATCGAAGCGCTGGAAAGGGCCCAGGCCATCGAGTTCATCTCGCGCCAGTCTGAAGGCCTCGACACGATCATCGGCGAACGCGGACGCTCCCTCTCCGGCGGCGAGCGCCAGCGCCTGTCGATCGCCCGCGCGCTCCTGAAGAACCCGCCGATCCTCATCCTCGACGAGGCGACAAGCGCGCTCGACGCCGCGACAGAGCGCAAGCTTCAGCTCGCCCTGGACGAGGTGATGAAGGGACGCACGACCTTCGTCATCGCCCACCGTCTCGCCACCATTCGCAATGCCAACCGCATTCTCGTGTTCGATCAGGGACGCGTGATCGAGACCGGCACCTTCGACGATCTCGTGGCGAAGGGCGGCCGCTTCGCGGAGCTTGCGAAAGCGCAGTTCATGGCCGCCGAGGAGCCTCCGCCGAAGCGGGTGAGGGTTTCCGCACACGCATGAATCAGGTCTTCGATCCTCGCACAACGGGCGTTCGCCATCCGGTCAACGGCGTGACTCTTCATGCCATCGAAGCTGGGCCCAAGGACGGACCTCTCGTCATCCTGCTTCACGGCTTTCCCGAGTTCTGGTGGGGATGGCGCTATCAGATCGGCCCTCTGGCGGAGGCGGGCTTTCGGGTGCTCGTGCCCGATCAGCGCGGGTACAATCTCAGCGACAAGCCCCAGGGTCGGCGCGCCTACGATCTCGACAGACTGGCGAAGGATGTCGTGGGTCTGGCGGATGCGCTCGGTCGCGAGAGGTTTTCCGTCGTCGGACACGACTGGGGCGGGCTCGTCGCCTGGTGGACCGCCTCCCGCTATCCGGACCGCGTGGAAAAACTCGTCGTGCTCAACGCCCCCCATCCGGCCGTTGCCGGATCCTATATGCGCTCGCATCCGAGCCAGATGCTGCGAAGCCTCTATGTGGGGTTCTTCCAGATCCCGCGACTGCCCGAAGCCATGCTCTCGGCCAACGGTTATCGCAGCCTCAGGGACGCGCTTCGACGCACGAGCCGCCGAGACACGTTTTCGGACGAGGATATCGCCCAGTACGAGACAGCCTGGTCGCAGCCCGGCGCAATCACGACCATGCTGAACTGGTACCGGGCGCTGCCGTTCAAGACCAACATGAAGGATCCGACCGTGCGCGCGCCGACGCTCGTCATCTGGGGAACACGCGACCGGTTTCTGGAGAGAGGTTTAGCGGAAGCGAGCCTTGCCCTTTGCAAGACAGGCAGTATTCGCTGGATCGAGACCGCCACCCATTGGGTCCAGCACGAGGAGCCGGAGGCCGTGAATGCCGCGATGGTGGGGTTTTTGGAAGCCTGATCGACTGACCGCACACTCACCCTCCACGTCATCACCGGCCTTGTGCCGGTGATCTCGTTTCTGTAGAGCGCGGCGCTTCAAAGAAGCGGGATGGCCGGCACAAGGCCGGCCATGACGTGAGAGGGTCCTGCAACGCACCCCGCCCTCATCCTTACAAGCCAGCCTGTCAGGATGAGGGCTCAGGTAAGCGACCGTTCTTGAGCCGGCCCACCCTCACTCGGCCCGGGGGCGCACCAGGGCAAGCGGGGTGATCCTGAGCGCCATGATCCGGTTGCGCGACTTGCGAAGAACCTGGAAGCGGAAACCGTGGAAGGTGAAGATCTGGCCCGTGTCGGGGATGGTCTGCGCCTCGTGGATGACGAGGCCCGCGATGGTGGTCGCCTCCTCGTCGGGCAGGTTCCAGTCCATGGCCCGGTTGAGGTCGCGGATCGGCACGGAGCCGTCCACGTTCACCGAGCCGTTCGGCTGCGGCCGCACGCCCTGGACCGAGAGGTCGTGCTCGTCCTTGATGTCGCCGACGATCTCCTCGAGGATGTCCTCGAGGGTCACCAGTCCCATCACCTCGCCGTATTCGTCGACCACGAGGGCGAAGTGCGTCTTCTTCGCCAGAAAGGCCTTCAGCTGGTCGCGGAGCGACGTGGTGTCGGGCACGAACCAGGTTTCGAGCGCAATCGCCTCGACCCTGAGCTTGCCCGCATCGCCGCCGACCGCGTCGAGAGCGCGCAGAAGGTCCTTGGCGTGGAGCACGCCGACGATGTTCTCCTGGCTCTCGCGCCAGAGCGGCATGCGGGTATAGGGCGAGGACAGCACCTCGCGGACGATCTCCTCCGACGACAGGTCAGCGTTGATGGTGCGCATCTTGGTGCGATGGACCATCACCTCCGAAACGGTCAGGTCTTCGAGGTCGAGGAGGCCGCCCAGCATGTCGCGTTCCACCTTCGCGACGCCGCCTTCCTTGTGCAGCAGGGCCACCTGTCCGCGGATCTCCTCGCTGGCGGAGAGGATCGGAGTGTTCGCCCCGATCCTGATGCCGAAGGGGAGCAGCATGAGCCGCACGATCCGCTCGATAGCGAGCGCGAGCGGTCCGATCAGCGCCACGGCCCATGTCATGGGCCGCGAAAGAGCGAGCGAGACGGTTTCGGGAGAGGAGATCGCCACGGTCTTCGGCAGCACCTCGGCGAAGACGATCACCAGGATCGACATGAGCACGGTGGCGTAGATCGCGCCCTCGTGGCCGAAGATCGCCACGAGCACGCTAGTGGCGAAGGATGAGACGCCGATATTGACGATGTTGTTGCCGATCAGCACCGTGCCGATGAAGCGCTCGCGTATCTCGAGCAGGCGGTTCACCAGCTTGGCGCGCTTGTCGCCGCCTCTCTCCAGGACCAGCATGCGGGAGCGCGACGCGCCCGTGAAGGCCGTCTCGCCGGCGGAGAAGAAGGCCGAGAGCAGAAGGCAGAAGATGACGACCAGGGCGGCAAACCAGAGATCGCCAAAGGATTCTTCGATCATGAGCGTGACGGGTCGAGTTCGCTGTCCAGGAAGCCACGGACCGTGTCGGCCTCGATCCCGGGAGCGATGAAGCTCTGGCCGATGCCCCGGGCCAGGATGAAGGTCAGGGCGCCGCCCTTCACCTTCTTGTCCTGGGCCATGGCGTCGAGAAGCTCGTCGACCGTGCCGCAGCCACCGGGAACATGAGTGAGGTGTGTTGGAAGTCCAGCGGCCGACAGATGCGCCTCCACGCGCGCGGCATCCGCCGCCGGGCACAGGCCGAGCGAGGCGGAGAAGCGGAAAGCGAGAGCCAAGCCGATGGCGACGCCCTCGCCATGGACGAGGCGGGCGGAATCGTAAGCCGTGATCCGCTCCAGCGCATGGCCGAAGGTATGACCGAGATTGAGCAGGGCCCGGTCGCCGTTCTCGTGCTCGTCGCGCACCACCACGGCGGCCTTGGCCCGGCAGCTCTGCGCCACGGCCTCGTCCCGCTCGGGGCCACCCGCGAAGACGCCCTGCCAATGGGCCTCGCACCAGGCGAAGAAGCGCTCGTCGTCGATGAGGCCGTATTTCGCCACCTCGGCGTAGCCGGCGCGCATTTCGCGGACCGGCAGGGTGTCGAGGAGGGCCGTGTCGGCCAGCACCAGGCTCGGCTGGTGGAAGGCGCCGACGAGGTTCTTGCCGTGGCGGGAATTGATGCCGGTCTTGCCGCCGACGGAGGAATCGACCTGGGAGAGCAGGGTAGTCGGCACCTGGACGAAGCGCACGCCCCGGCGCACCACCGCGGCCGCGAAGCCCGCCAGATCCCCGATCACGCCGCCGCCAAGCGCCACTACGAGGTCGCCACGCTCGATCTTCGCGGCCAGCACCGCGTCGCAGACCCGTTCCAGGCTGGCATAGGATTTGGTGGCCTCGCCGGGGGGAAGCGTGACGACCGTGGCGCGCAGGCCCTGGGCCTCCAGGGCTCCCGCCAGAGCGTCGGCATAGAGCGGCCCCACATGCTCGTCCGTCACGATGGCGGCCGCGCGGGCGCCGAGAGCGGCGATCCGCGCTCCGGCGGTCTCGATCAGGCCGCGCCCGACCAGGATTTCGTAGGCCCTGTCGCCGAGCGGGACCGGGACCGTGATGAAGGAGGAGCCCTCCGTCCGGGCAGCCAGCGTCATGGTTCGGCGTTCCCTTGTTTTTCGCGGGCGAACCACTCGTTCAGCGCCTTGATGGCGTCGGCGACCACGCGGTCGTGCGGCGCCTCGTGGGAATCGAGCGTGATGTCCGCCGTGGCATAGACCGGATAGCGCTGCTCCATGAGGCGGCGCATGGTGCCCTCCGGGTCGGGGTTCTGCAGCAGCGGGCGGGTCGCCCGTTTGCGAACGCGGCGCATGAGGATGTCGAGATCGGCCTTGAGCCAGAGCGAGACGCCGTTCTCGGCGATGCGGCTCCGGGTCTCATCGTTCATGAAGGCGCCCCCACCGGTGGCGAGCACGATCGGCCCTTCCTGCAGCAGGCGGGCGATGACCCGGCGCTCGCCGTCGCGAAAATGCTCCTCGCCATGGATGGCGAAGATCTCGGGAATGGTCATGCCGGCCGCGGCCTCGATCTCGTGATCGGCATCACGAAACGGCAGCTTGAGCGCCTGCGCAAGCCTCCGGCCCACGGTGCTCTTCCCGGCGCCCATAAGCCCGACGAGCACAATCGATCGCGTGCCGAGCTGGCGGGTCACGGGGTGGCCGCGCTGGCTTGCCTGGTTTTGCCCACCGACTTCATCGAGCGAATTGAAGCGGCTGATATTGTTCATGTGAATGTCGTAGAGCATCGGGCCAAAAAGTGGAATGCACTTTTGGGAGCTATCCGATGCTCATTCCCAAGCCGGTACGGGCGCGGCGCCCTGTCACAAGGACGTTATCCTCCTCTCCCGGTCAAACTTAACAGAAGTCAAGGACTTGCGTTCGCCGTCCTGGCATGGTTCTAGCGGTTCAACGATTCAAGAGGCTCACGTGCCCACGCTGTTCCGATTTCTCTTCGTCGTCGCCGTCCTCGCTGGCCTTGGCTTTGCCGCCATGATCGCCCTGGCGACCCTTGTCCAGCCCGATCCGCGCGAGATCTCGGTTCCGGTGCATACCAGCAAGACGCCCTCGTCTTCATGAGCGGCGCGCGCCACGCCAGCCTTTTCCTCGATATGCTCGCCGCCGAGCGCGGCGCCTCCAAGAACACGCTCGATGCCTACCGGCGCGACCTGGACGATTATTTCGCTTACCTAACGGAAGTAAACGGCCAGCCCGACAATGCGACCTCGGCCATTGTGCGGGGCTTCATGGCGAGCCTCGAGGAGCGGGGCCTGAAGGCCTCCTCGGCGGCCCGCCGCCTCTCGGCGGTGCGCCAGTTCCACAAGTTTCTCTACGTGGAAGGCTATGCCCCCGCAGACCCGACGGCCGCCGTCTCGGCGCCGAAACGGGGCAGGGCGCTCCCGAAAGTCCTGTCCGTCGCCGAGGTCGACCGCCTGCTGCAGGTGGCCTACGAGGGCGTCCGGCACACGGAGGCCACGCCCGCCGACCGCCTGCGCGCCGCCCGCATGGCCTGCCTGTTGGAACTTCTCTACGCCTCGGGCCTGCGCGTCTCGGAATTGATCGCCCTGCCGAGCAGCGCCGCCAAGACCCGCGACCGCTTTCTCGTGGTGCGCGGCAAGGGCGCGAAGGAACGGCTCGTGCCGCTGACCGATGCGGCCAGGGATGCGGCACGCGCCTATCTCGCCCTGATGGAGGAGCAGAAGAAGGCTGTCGGCCCCTGGCTGTTCCCGGCCGACAGCGAGAGCGGTCATCTCACCCGCCAAGCCTTCGCCCGCGACCTGAAGGTTTTGGCTGGGGCGGCGGGCTTAAGGGCCGACAAGGTCAGTCCCCACGTGCTCCGCCACGCCTTCGCCAGCCACCTGCTCCAGAACGGCGCCGACCTGCGCATCGTGCAGGAGCTCCTGGGCCATTCCGACATCTCGACGACCCAGATCTACACCCATGTGCTCGACGAGCGCCTGAAGAGCATGGTGCGTGACCTGCACCCGCTGGCGGAAAGCGGGGAGGGGTAGAAGCTCTCACGTCATCACCGGCCTTGTGCCGGTGATCTCGCTTCGACAGAGCGCAGCGCTTCAAACAATCGGGATGGCCGGCACAAGACCGGCCATGACGGAGAGGGTGTCATCCCCGGCGAGCGCAGCGAGGGAAGGGGATCCATGGCGCTGCGCTTGATCGTGGATTCCCTTCCCCTCCGCTGCGCTCCGGCCGGGAACGACATCGAGGGGTGATCACCGCCGCTTCAGCAGAAACACCCCCTGGTCGCCGAGCAGGTTCCACACCCACCAGGGCAGGGTGACACGCATGGGCTGGCCGCCGGCATTGAGCGCGACGGCTTTTTCCATCTGGGCACCGACCTCGCCGCACAGCTCCACGAAATCCCGGATGGTGCAGAAATGGATGTTGGGCGTGTCGTACCAGGAATAGGGCAGGTTCTCGGTCATGGGCATGCGGCCGCGGAAGCTGAGATCGAAGCGCACGCGCCAATGGCCGAAATTGGGGAAGGACACGATGGCCCGGCGGCCGATGCGCAGGAGGTGCTCCAGCACGACCTTGGGCTGGCGCGTCGCCTGGATCGTCTGCGAGAGGATTACGTAATCGAAGGCATCGTCCGGGTAATCGGCAAGGTCCGTGTCCGCGTCGCCCTGGATCACCGGCAGGCCCTTGGCCAAGCACGCGTTCACGCCCTCGCGCGAAATCTCGATGCCGCGCCCGTCGACTTGCCTGCGGTCGCGCAGGATGGCGAGAAGCGAGCCGTCGCCGCAGCCGATGTCGAGCACACGGGAGCCCGGCTCGACCATGTCGGCGACCATCAGGAAGTCGAGGCGGTGGCCGGTCTCGCTGTCGGTCAGGGGCAGGGTGGCAGGCAGGCTCATGCGATCCCCCGCACCCGCGCGGCCGCGTCGATGAAGCCTCGGGCGGCCGCGAACATTTCGGGCTCCTCGAGCAGGAAGGCGTCGTGCCCCTTGTCGCTCTCCACCTCGACGAAGCCGACGGAGGCGGCCGCCGCGTTGAGGGCGTGAACGATGGCCCGCGAGTCGGAGGTGGGAAAAAGCCAGTCGGAGGTGAACGAGATTACGCAGAAGCGCGTGGCCGAGCCCTTGAAGGCCCGGGCCAGCGAGCCGCCATGCTCCGCCGCGATGTCGAAATAATCCATCGCGCGGGTGACGTAGAGATAGGAATTGGCGTCGAACCGCTCGACGAAGGAGATGCCCTGGTAGCGCAGGTAGCTCTCGATCTGGAAATCGGCGTCGAAGGAGAAGGTTGGAGCGCTGCGGTCCTGGAAGTTGCGGCCGAACTTCCGGTGCAGGGCCATCTCGGACAGGTAGGTGATATGTGCGCCCATGCGGGCGACCGCGAGGCCCTTGGAGGGCCGCGTGCCCTCCGTCAGGTAGCGCCCGCTGCGCCACTCCGGATCGGCCATCACGGCCTGGCGGCCGACCTCGTGGAAGGCGATGTTCTGGGCCGAATGGCGGGCGGCCGTCGCTATGGGCAGGGCGGAAAAGACACGGGTTGAATAGCTCACCGCCCATTGCAGCACCTGCATGCCGCCCATGGAGCCGCCGACGACGCAGAACAGGCTCTCGATGCCGAGCTTGTCGATCAAGGCGGCCTGCGCCCGTACCATGTCGCGGACGGTGACGACCGGGAAATCGAGCGCATAGGGCTCGCCCGTGGCCGGGTTGATCGAGGCGGGGCCCGTGGTGCCCATGCAGCCGCCGATCACGTTGGCGCAGATCACGAAGAAGCGGTTCGTGTCCACCGGCCTGCCGGGCCCGACCATGGTCAGCCACCAGCCGGGCTTGCCCGTCACCGGATTGTCGTTCGCCACATGCTGGTCGCCGGTCAGGGCATGGCAGATCAGCACCGCGTTGGATCTGTCCGCGTTCAGGGTGCCATAGGTCTGGTAGGCGATCTGCCAGGGGGCCAAAGCCACCCCGGAATCCATCATCAGGGGCTCGTCCGCGCCAAAGCGCATCACGAGGCTCGACGGGTCGTCGACCTGGCTTCGCGGTTCGGAGGACAGGGGCGCAGAGGACATCATTGAGCGGAAATGTTCGTTCTTTCGAACAATCGGTACTGCGGAGCAGCCGCCGCGTCAACGAACATAACGCGCCGGTGGGAGGATATTGCCTTAACGTGATGGCCGCACTTGTTGCGGCCACCCACGCCTTGCAACGGCTCAAAGACGTGGATGGCCGGCACGAGGCCGGCCATGACGGCGGTGTGTTGTCAGACGACGAAGAAGTCGAGGTGGGTAAGCTTGAGGTTCTTGGCGAGCGTGGCGAACTGGATCGCCTCCTTGGCGCCGGTGCCGTCGGCATCGTAGAACAGCGCGCCGGTCTTCTTGTTGTAGATCACGTGATCGTCGCGGTCATGCGCCGCGCTGCCGATGAAGAACTCGCCCTTCTTGAGCACGCCCGTCTTCTTGATCTTCGAGAACACGCTCTTCTTCAGGTGGATCGTGTCGTCGGCCACCGCGAGGTCGCTGATCCTGTCCAGGTTCTGCTTCTTGTTCAGCTTGTTCGTCTTCGCCAGCTTGGCGTCGAACACGAAGATGTCCTGGCCTGCCCCGCCCTCGAGCGTGTCGTTGTCGAGCCCGCCGGAGAGCATGTCGTTGCCATTATTGCCGTAGAGCCGGTCCTTTCCGCCGAAGCCATAGAGGATATCGTTGGCACCTTTTCCCACGAGGGTGTCATTTCCTGCATCGCCCTTCAACGTGAGCGGTGCATCCACGGGTGTGCCGGGGTTGGTCGGATTCTCAGCAATGTCGGTGACAGTGAGAGTAATCTCCTGCCTAGTGATACCCCCATAGGCGTCCTTGGCTTCCACCGTGATTTCGTAGCTCGTCCTGGTCTCGTAATCGAGACTCTTGAGCAGCACGAGCGCGGTGCCGTCGAGCTTGAACGTACCGGTGGGATCGGCCAGGGTGTAGGTGACCGCATCGCCCTCGGCGTCATGTGCCGAGAGGGTGGCGAGTGGCGTATCGACGAGGGCGTTCTCGGCAAAGGCGGTCTTCGAGAACGCAATGCTGTCCGGCGTCGTGTTGTAGAGGACGACCCTCGCGTCGGCGAATTCGAGCAAACGGATGTTACTCAGCTGGTCGACGCCTTCGAGCTGGCTCGTGACAGTCGTAATGCCATCTCTCGTTTCATAGCCGTAATCGGCTCTGTTGCCTGAAAAAATTGCCGTATTCGTCCCCGCCCCGCCGTCGAGCGTATCAGGGCCCTTGCCGCCGTTGAGCGTGTCGTCGCCCTCGTTGCCGATCAGCTTGTTGCGATTGTCGTCGCCAATGAGGGTATCACTGCCTCTGCCGCCCTCCAGATTCTCAAACCCGACCAGCAAATCCAGGCCGTATCCCCCGGTATCCTGCCTCTGGTTCTGCAGCTTCAGGCTGACGGTAACGGCTGTGTCTCCGAGGTAACGCGCCGTGTCGCTGCCCGGGCCAGTCAATTCGTTGCCGCCATCGAGAGTATCGTTTCCAGCCCCTCCGACCAGGATGTCGTTGCCCTCTTGGCCGCTCAGGGAATCGTCCCCGGCTCCGCCATCGAGAACATCATCGCCTCCTCCGCTCGTGAAGACGTTCGCAAGATCATTGCCGGTGAGATGGTCGGTCCCGTAGCCGCTGCTGATGTTCTGGATGTTACGAAGAGTATAGAGCCCATGCCCGGTCTGTTGAGGGTCTTCGATGCGCAGATCAACCGTGCTGGCGCCCAGGATTTCAATCGCGTTGATCCCGTTCCCGCCATCGATCACATTCGTCCCGTTGCCGAGAACGAAGATTTCCCCAAGGTCGCCGCCATAAGCCGTGTTGTCCCCGTCTCCAAGGCCGATGGATTGTGTGACCGTTCCACCTCGTCCGTCATAGAAATCATCTCCATCGCCGAGGATGATGAATCCCTCAATACGGCCCGTGTTGATCAGTCGGTCGTCTGCGCCTCCAAGTTCGATCGCGACTCCCGCCGGGTAATTCGTCCTGATCGTGCCGGAATTGTCGATCGTGATTGCAGCCTCGAGGGAGGAGATGGCGCCATCCTGCGCACTGATGGTGCCCTGATTGCCGATTGTCGTCCGGCCCGCCTCAGCGGCAGAGCCATAGATCACAATTCCATAGGAGGCCGCGCTGACCGACCCTGCGGTTGCTATGGAAATATCGCTCGACCCTCGCAGAACGATGGCGTTTCCGCTTGCGCTGACGACCGCGCCGAAGATGTCGAGCCGATCCGAGAGTCCTGAGGAAAAAATTGCCTCCGGGGCGATATTGTTGAGGGTTCCTGACGCCTTGAGCGTCACTCCGGCGTTTACCGTGACATGATCGTCGCCATCGAGAAGACAGGCTCGATCATTGGGTACCTCAAGATCCGAGGTGAAAGTATAATCCGCCAACTTGAAGTACTCCGCAATAAAATATTATAACAAGAGACTTCGATGGCATCAATACGGGCGCAGCCTCGCGCTCCGCTCCTGAAGTAAGCGCCTGCGAGCCGTGAGAGCCTGCCGCTTCCGCTGGGGCAGTCTTGTCCCGCAAACCCATATTGTGATCGGTGATGACAAGGGGCCCCAAAACCGTCAAAGAAAGGCGCCCGACCGAAGGATCCCTGCCATGTCCGCGCCCGCCGAGAAGCCCGCCCCGTCCCTTGCCGAGCTGCGCCAGGAGATCGACCGTATCGACGAGGCGATGCACCGGCTGCTCATGGAGCGCGGCACCATCATCGACCGGCTGATCGCGTCCAAGAAGGCCTCCCAGGCGGGCCTGAGCTCCGCCTTCCGGCCCGGCCGCGAGGCCTCGATGATGAAGGCCCTGGCCGAGCGCCACCAGGGATTGCTGCCCCTCGATACGGTGGAGAGCATCTGGCGGGTGATCATCGGCACCTTCACCTATGTCCAGTCCAATTACTCGGTCCATGCCGACGTGTCGGGCGGGGATGCGCCCATGCGCGACTCGGCCCGATTCCATTTCGGCTTCACCGTGCCTTACATCACCCATCCGAGCGCCGCGGCGGTGATCGAGGCGGTGGCGGCCTCCCGGGGCGATCTCGGCATCTTCCGGCTCGACCAGGGCGCGACCAGCGGCGCCTGGTGGCGCACCCTCGCCGACAAGCGCCGCCCGAAGATCATCGCACGCCTGCCCTTCATCGAGCGGCCCGACCACCCGGCCGGAACGCCCGTTTTCGTCATCTCCAAGCCCCTGACCGATGCGGCCGTGCGGGACGTGGTCCTATATGCCGCCCAGTTCGAGCGCTGGCACAAGGGCGCCAACGAGGCCCTGATCCAGCTCGGCGGCGAGGTGGTGGCAAGCGCGGCCGACACCAACGGCCTGTCCGAGCTCATCGCCGTGCCCGGCACGGTCGAGCCCGCGCGGCTGCGCCAGGACCTGACGAAGGCGGGTGCCAGCCTCGCCCAGCTCGCCGAGATCGGCAGCCATGCCGAACGTTTCCACGTGAAATGAAATCCGACCTGCGCTAGAGCATCCGCCAACAGATCGATTGCTAGGAAGTGAAGATGTCCACCCGTCCCCAACCCCGTCCCGGCGTGATGCAGATCGACGCCTATGTGCCCGGCAAGAGCAAGGCCGCAGGGGTTGCCAAGGTCCATAAGCTCTCCTCGAACGAAACGCCCCTCGGCCCCTCTCCAAAGGCCATGGAAGCGTTCCGCACTTTCGACCATCTCGAGCTTTATCCGGATGGCGCGGCCACAAAGCTGCGCGAGGCCATCGGGGCGAAATATGGCCTCGATCCGAGCCGCATCATCTGCGGTGCGGGCTCGGACGAACTCCTCGCGATGATCACCCATGCCTATGTGGGGCCGGGCGACGAGGGGATCTTCACCGAGCACGGCTTCCTGGTCTACCGCATCGCCATCCTGGCGGCGGGCGGCACGCCCGTGGTGGCGCCGGAAAAGGACCTGCGCACCGACGTGGACGCGATCCTGAGCCGAGTGACGGAGAAGACCAAGATCGTCTTCCTGGCCAATCCCAACAACCCGACCGGCACCTACATTCCGTTCGACGAGGTGAAGCGCCTGCATGCGGGGCTGCCGCCGCACGTGGTGCTGGTGCTCGATGCGGCTTACGCGGAATATGTCCGCCGCAACGATTACGAGTCGGGCCTCGAACTCGTCGCCACGTCCGAGAACGTGGTGATGACGCGCACCTTCTCGAAGATCTACGGCCTCGCCAACCTGCGTCTCGGCTGGATGGTGGCGCCTGCCCACATCGCCGATGCGGTCAACCGCATCCGTGGGCCCTTCAACGTCAGCGGCCCGGCCATGGCGGCCGGAATCGCGGCGATCCATGACGAGACCCACCTGGCGAAGGCCATCGAGCACAACGAGCGCTGGCTCGCATGGCTCACCCGCGAGATCGAGGCCCTGGGCCTGAAGGTCACGCCGAGCGTCGGCAATTTCCTGATGGTCCACTTCCCGAAAGAGGCCGGCCGGACTGCGCAGGATGCCGATGCGTTTCTCTTCAGTCGCGGCCTGATCCTGCGCCGGATCGACGCCTACGGCCTGCCCGATGCGCTTCGCCTGACCGTGGGCGACGAGGAGGCGAACGGCCTCGTGGTGGCGGCGTTGCGCGATTTCCTTGGGGGGCACCATGCCTGAGCGTCTCGGTCCTCCCCGCGACACGCCGCTCTTCGAGCGCGTCGCTCTCGTCGGCATCGGGCTGATCGGCTCATCCATCGCCCGCGCCGCGCGCCATCTCAACCTCGCACGCACCATTGTCGCCGTCGATGCAAGCGAGGCCGTGGTCGAGCGGGTGCGTGAGCTCGGAATCGCCGACGAGGCGACCACCGATGTGGCAGCCGGCGTGCGGGATGCGGATCTCGTGATCCTCTGCGTGCCGGTGGGCGTCTGCGGGCAAGTGGCCGAGGCCATGCGCTCGAGTCTTAAGCCCGGCTGCATCGTGTCGGATGTGGGCTCGGTGAAAGGCTCCGTCATCGCGCAGGTGCAGCCGCATCTGCCCGCAGGCGTGTCGTTCGTCCCGGCCCATCCCGTGGCCGGCACGGAGCATTCGGGTCCGGATGCGGGCTTCTCGACGCTCTTCCACAATCGCTGGTGCATCCTTACACCGCCCGAAGGCACGGACGAGGCCGCCGTCGCGCGCGTGCGCGCCTTCTGGGAGGCGATGGGCTCCAACGTGGAGGTGATGAGCGCGCAGCACCACGATCTGGTGCTCGCCATCACCAGCCACGTGCCGCACCTGATCGCCTACAACATCGTCGGCACGGCGGCGGATCTGGAGACCGTCACGCAAGGCGAGGTGATCAAGTTCTCGGCCGGCGGCTTTCGCGACTTCACCCGCATCGCGGCTTCCGACCCGACCATGTGGCGCGACGTCTTCCTGCACAACCGGGAGGCCGTGCTGGAGATGCTGGGCCGCCTCAACGAGGATATCGCGCTGCTCGCCCGCGCCATCCGCTGGGGCGAGGGCGACAAGCTCTTCGACCTCTTCACCCGCACCCGCGCCATCCGCCGCGGCATCATCTCGTCCGGCCAGGAAACCCCGGAGCCGGATTTCGGCCGTCGCCGCGAAGACAAGGCGTAACGGGCACAAAAAAGGCCGGGCGCGAAGCCCGGCCATTGTCTTTATCGGTGTGAGCAACCGGCTCAGTTGAGCCGTGCGCCCTCCGGCGGACGCTCCGTGCCGCCGACAGTGACGTCGCCGATCATCAGGCCCATGGGGCCCGCATGCACCGCCACGGTCTCGCCGTCGTGGATCTCGCCGGAGAGGATGAGCTCCGCCAGCGGATCCTGCACGTTCTTCTGGATCACGCGCTTCAAGGGCCGTGCGCCGTAAGCCGGATCGTAGCCCTTGTCGGCGAGCCAGTTGCGCGCCTCCTCGTCGAGCTGCAGCGTGATCTTGCGATCCTCCAGCAGCTTCTGCAGGCGGCGCATCTGAATGTCGACGATCGCGCCCATCTCCGAACGCTTCAGCCGGTGAAACAGGATGATCTCGTCCACGCGGTTGAGGAATTCCGGCCGGAAATGTGAGCGCACCACGCTCATGACCTCATCGCGCACCGCATCCGTGTCCTGGCCCTCGGGCTGGTTCACCAGATATTCGGCGCCGAGATTCGACGTCATGATGATGAGCGTGTTGCGGAAGTCCACGGTGCGGCCTTGGCCGTCCGTGAGGCGTCCGTCGTCGAGCACCTGCAGCAGGACGTTGAACACGTCCGGATGCGCCTTCTCGATCTCGTCGAAGAGCACGACCTGATAAGGCCGCCGGCGAACGGCTTCCGTCAAAGCGCCGCCCTCCTCGTAGCCCACATAGCCGGGAGGCGCGCCGATGAGCCGGGCGACCGAGTGCTTCTCCATATATTCCGACATGTCGATGCGCACGAGCGCGGTCTCGTCGTCGAACAGGAAGCTCGCCAGCGCCTTCGTCAGCTCGGTCTTGCCGACGCCCGTGGGGCCGAGGAACATGAACGACCCGATGGGCCGGTTCGGATCCTGCAATCCTGCACGGGCACGGCGCACGGCGGTCGACACGGCCGTGACGGCTTCGGCTTGGCCGACGACGCGCTTCGCCAGATCCTGCTCCATGTGCAGCAGCTTCTCGCGTTCGCCCTCGAGCATCTTGTCGACGGGAACGCCGGTCCAGCGCGAGACGACGCCCGCCACGTGGTCGGGCGTCACCGCCTCTTCCATCAGGCCGCCGCCATCGGCGCGGGCCTCGACTTCGGACAGCTGCTTCTCGAGCCCCGGAATGACTCCGTAGGACAGCTCACCCGCTTTCGCCCAGTCACCGCCGCGCTGCGCGGCAGCCAGCTGGTTGCGCGCCTCTTCGAGCTTCTTCTTGAGGTCGGCGGCCGTGCCGAGCTTGTCCTTCTCGGCCTTCCAGCGTGAGGTGATCGCGTCCGACTGCTCTTCCAGATCCGCGAGTTCCTTCGAGAGGCGCTCGAGGCGGTCCTTGGACGCGGTGTCCGTTTCCTTCTTGAGCGCCTCCTGCTCGATCTTCAGGCGCACGATCTCGCGGTCGATGTTGTCGAGCTCTTCGGGCTTCGAATCCACCTGCATGCGCAGGCGCGACGATGCCTCGTCGACGAGGTCGATAGCCTTATCGGGCAGGAACCGGTCGGTGATGTAGCGGTTCGAGAGCGTGGCTGCCGCAACAAGCGCACTATCAGTGATACGCACGCCGTGATGCTGCTCGTACTTCTCCTTCAGGCCGCGCAGGATCGACACGGTGTCTTCCACCGTGGGCTCGCTCACGAAGACCGGCTGGAAACGACGGGCGAGCGCCGCGTCCTTCTCCACGTGCTTGCGGTACTCGTCGAGGGTGGTCGCGCCGACGCAATGCAGCTCGCCGCGGGCGAGCGCAGGCTTCAGGAGATTCGACGCATCCATGGCGCCGTCAGCTTTTCCTGCGCCGACGAGCGTGTGCATCTCGTCGATGAACAGGATGATGCCGCCCTCAGCCGACGTCACTTCCTGCAGCACGGCCTTCAGGCGCTCCTCGAACTCGCCGCGATATTTCGCGCCGGCGATCAGCGCGCCCATGTCGAGGGCGAGAAGCTGCTTGTCCTTGAGCGATTCAGGCACGTCACCGTTGACGATGCGCAGCGCCAAGCCTTCGACGATGGCGGTCTTGCCGACGCCGGGCTCGCCGATCAGCACCGGGTTGTTCTTGGTGCGGCGTGACAGAACCTGGATCGTGCGGCGGATTTCCTCGTCGCGGCCGATCACCGGATCGAGCTTGCCGTCGCGGGCCGCTTCCGTCAGGTCGCGCGCATATTTCTTCAGCGCGTCATAGGCGTTTTCCGCCGTCGCGTTGTCGGCGGTGCGGCCCTTGCGCAGCGCGTTGATGGCCGTGTTGAGCCCCTGGGCCGTCACGCCGGCCTGGGCCAGGATCTTTCCGGCTTCCGTGTCCTTCTCGACGGCGAGCGCGAGCAGCATCCGCTCGACGGTAACGAAGGAATCGCCCGCCTTCTCGGCGGCCTTTTCGGCGGTGTCGAAGAAGCGCATCAGCTCGCGCGTGGCCTGCGGCTGCGAGGCCGAGCCGGAGACCTTCGGCTGCTTGGCGAGCCATTGCTCGACGGCCGCATGCGCGTCGCGGGAGCGCCCGCCGGCACGGTCGATCAGACCGGCGCACAGGCCCTCCGGATCGTCGAGCATAACCTTCAGGATATGACCGGGAGCGAGCTGCGGGTGACCTTCGCGCACGGCAAGGTTCTGCGCCGCCTGAACGAAGCCCCGGGCACGCTCGGTGTATTTTTCGAAATTCATTCTCATCCCTCCTCAGATCCGCCCGCCCTTCTGGAGGCACGGGCCGATCCTGCGATGTCGGACCCCCTTCAGGAGCATCCGCCAAACTTAGGTGGGTGCATTGATCGGGAACAACAAGAGGGGAACCGGCCTGTCCTCCTGGCATTGACCCAGCAACTATTTGAGGAGGCCTTCATGACACGCGATCCGCGCTCGGAAGCCGAGAAAGCCCGCGCAGACCTTGCCCGCAATGCGGAGCTTGGCCTTGCGGTCCCGGAAAGCCCGGTCGAGCAGCAACCGTCGGTGACGCCAGAAACCTTCGGCGACAACACCGAATTGGCCCGGAAGGAAGCCCGGGATCAGGCGGCCGCCCGGCGTGCTGAGCCCCTCGAGGAAGATGATGGGGATTCGACGGGCACGGGATCCATTCCGCGAAGCGGGCGTGTCCCCGTCTACCCCGATGAATTGGAAACCGAGCGGCCCGATACGGATGAGGATATCCTGTCGCGTGCAAAGGAGTGATGTACCATGGTCCTGTCGAATCTGATCTCCCGCCTCAGCCCGAAGAAGCGCAAGGCCGAACAGGCCGAGAAGGCGCGCGAGGAGCTGAAGGCCAATGCCGAGAAAGCCCTGCGAATGAAGCAGGAGGCTGGCCCGCAAGCGAAGATTCCCGAGCATCAGACCTCCCATGAAGGCATGCATCAGCAGGATCCGCATCGGGTGGAAGTCGACGCCAGCCGCGGCCGAGAAGCCGGTTTCACGCCTCAGATGAAGCGCTCGAAGGTGGCCCGCTCGGGCGACGCCTCGTAAGAGTTGCGTTTGCGCTTGTGAGAAAGCCCCGCCGTTCTGGCGGGGCTTTTTTGTAGAACCAGTGTCATTCCCGGCCGGAGCGTCAGCGGAGGGGAAGGGAATCCATGGCGCGACGCGTTTCAGTGGATCCCCTTCCCTCGCTGCGCTCGCCGGGGATGACAATAACAGCGCAGCTTGCGATATTTAGTATCAACAAGCTGAGACCGTTACGATGCACGAGCGCTACGCCGTCTACATTCTGGCCAGTCAGAAGAACGGCACGCTGTACATTGGTGTTACCGGCAAACTGTTACAGCGGATGGAGCAGCATAAGTCTCTGGCCGTTCCAGGATTTACGCGACGTTATCGGGTGACGCGTCTCGTTTACGTAGAGATGTTTGCAGATGTGAACGAAGCGATTGCGCGGGAAAAGCAGCTCAAGGGCTGGAACAGAGCATGGAAGATTAAGCTCATCGAACGTTCAAATCCAGATTGGATCGAACTCGATCCGACCGCGTGCTGACGCTCGTTGTCATCCCCGGCGAGCGCAGCGAGGGAAGGTATCCACGATCAAGCGAGCCGCTATGGTTTCCCTTCCCCTCCGCTGACGCTTCGGCCGGGAATGACACCCGCGAACGGCACCGGGGATCCCTTGCCCCGCATCCCCGCGCCCTCTATCGCTACGCCATGAGCATCCGTATCGCTTCCCTCCAGCGCTATCCGGTCAAGGGCCTGTCGCCCGAACCGCTGACCCAGGTTACCCTCACGAAGGGCGATTACTTTCCCGGCGATCGGCTGTTCGCCATCGAGAACGGCCCGGCCGGTTTCGACCCGGACAACCCGCAGCACCAGCCCAAGATCAAATTTTTGATGCTGATGCGCAACGAGAGCCTGGCGCGGCTCAGGACCCGTTATCTCGATTCGATCACGACCCTCTTCATCGAGCAAGGTGGGCGCGAGGTGGCGCGGGGCGATCTCTCGACCCGGGAAGGACGGCTCGCCATCGAGGCCTTCTTCCGCCGTTTCATGCCGAAGGAGCTGCGCGGCGCGCCGAAGGTGCTGAGCGCGCCTGACGGCTTCCGCTTCACGGATTCCCGGCGCGGCTTCGTCTCGCTGATCAATCTCGCGAGCGTGCGTGAGCTCGAGAACGTGGTCGGCGCTCCGGTCGATCCGCTGCGCTTTCGCGGCAACATCCACATCGAGGGGCTGAACCCCTGGGCGGAATTCGACCTTGTCGGCCAGGTGCTGACCATGCCCTCGGGCGCACGCCTGAAGGTGACCAAGCGCATCGAGCGCTGCGCGGCCACCAACGTGGACCCGCAGACCGGCATCCGCGACCTGCAGATCCCGAAGAGCCTCATGCAGGCCTATGGCCACTTCGATTGCGGCATCTATGCCGAGGTGCTGGACGGAGGAACGCTCGAGATCGGCGAGGACCTCGAGGCGGAGCAGACGACGCTGGCGCTGTGAGTGTCCTCTCCTCGTAAAAGCGTGGATGAGTGCCACGTTGTCATCCCCGGTGGCCGCAGGCCGGGAAGGGGACCCATAGTGCTGCGCTTGGTCGTGGTTTCCCTTCCCCTCCGCTGCGCTTCGGCCGGGAATGACACCCTCTCACGTCATCACCGGCCTTGTGCCGGTGATCTCGATTGTTTGAAGCGCCGAGCCTCACCGTATCGGGATGGCCGGGACAAGCCCGGCCATGACGTTGTGGATGTCCGCTCCGACAGGCATCCAATCAACAAAAAAGGGAGAGCCCAGGCCCTCCCTTTCCGTATCGTCTGTAATGAAGCCTTACTCGGCCGCCGGGGTCTCGGCCGGATCGTTCGCGAAGCCGGCTTTCTCGGCATTGGCCGCGTCGAGCATCTCCTGGCGGGTGCGGCGGCGGCGGCGGGGACGGGGAGCCTCCTCGTCATTGGCCGCTTCCTGAACCACCTGAGGAGTGGGCGGGGCCTCTTCGACCACAGTCGAAGGAGCCGGTGCACGGACCGGGTTCGTCAGGAAGGCCGGCAGGGTGCCCTGCTCGGGCGCTTCAGCCTCGTCGCGGCGGCGATCCCGCTGGAAGCGCTCGCGGCGCTCGGGACGTTCCGGACGATCGCCACGCTCGAAGCGGTCGCTCCGCTCCTGGCGTTCCGGCCGGTCGCCCCGGTCGTTGCGCTCGAAGCGAGCCGGGCGCTCATTGCGCTCGCCGCCGTCCTGGCGGGCCTCGTAGGGCAGCTCGTCCTGGCGCTGCGACTCTTGGCGCTGCGAATCCTGGCGCTGCGAATCCTGGCGCTGGTAGTCCTGACGTGGGCCCCGGTCGCGCTGGAAGCGCTCGCGACGATCACCGCGATCATTCCGATCGCCGCGATCCTGGCGGTCGTTCCGGTCCTGGCGGTCGCCGCGGTCCTGGCGATCTCCCCGATCCTGCCGGTCGAAGCGGGTCGGGCGGTCGTTGCGCTCACCACGGGACTCGTAAGGCTGCGGCTGGGAGCCGAAATCCTGCTCGTCGCCATTGCCGAAATCCTGGCCGCCGGAGCGGTCGAGGCCCTGGCGGTCACCCTGGCCGAAGCCCTCGTCCTCGCCGCCTTCCTCGTCGAAGGGCCGCTGCTGGTAGCCGTACTGCTCGCGCAGCTGCTCCTGGGCGGCGGCGATGATGCGGAAATAGTGCTCGGCGTGCTGGAAATAGTTCTCGGCCGCCACCGGGTCGCCGCTCGACTGCGCGTCGCGGGCGAGCTGGCTGTATTTCTCGGCGATATGCTGAGCCGTGCCGCGGATCTTCACGTCCGGGCCGTTCGACTCATAGCTCTTCGTCAGGGGATTGGGCCCCTTGTTGTTGCGGTTGTTGTTGTTACGACCGCGCATTCGCCTGTTTTGTCCTGGTCTCATTGTTCGCTCTATGAGCCTCGCTGGTTCTTCATGCCCACGCGATATGCAAGCCAATATTCACCGAACGGGCTCAACGCCCACCGTTCGCGTGGCAACCGTCTGACATTCAGCCATAGCCTTTCGAGGCTTCCGGCCATCCTTCAGTGTCGGGTTCAAGTGATCGCGCCAGGCTGTTTCTGTTTCAAAAGCCCCTGCCTGCGCGATTGATATCGTTTGGTCTTCCGGCATGCCCCCAAGGGGCCGCCGATTTGTTTAGACCGATGACGATCTCTAAACCCGAATCTAGCGGGTTCCTGTCGGTCCAACAAGGGGTAATTCCGACTTTATCCCACCCTGGGACACAAAAGACGCATCCGGCTCATCACGATCGCTTCATGGCGATGCAGCGGGGGTTGCCTGATAGATCGTGGGCGATTCGCAGGATTTCAAGGCCCTGAGCCCCTGCGAGACCGACTAAATCTTCGGCCTGATCGTAGCCGATCTCGACCACGATGAGCCCGCCGGGCGCGAGCAGCCGTCCGGCTTCACCGAGGAGGATCCGATAAGGCTCGAGGCCGTCCGGGCCGCCGTCGAGGGCGAGCCTCGGGTCGTGCTCCCGCACCTCCTCATCGAGCCTCGGGATCACCCCCGAGGCGATGTAAGGCGGGTTGGAGACGATCAGGTCGAACGGCCCGGAAACCGCGTCGGCCCAGCGGGACAGGGCGAAACGGCTGCGGTCGCCGACGCCGTTGTCGGCCGCATTGGCGCGCGCCGTCGCGAGAGCCCCGAAGGACAGGTCGATCCCGAGGCCCATAGCATTGGGCAGCTCGTGGAGGAGCGCCACCAGGATGCAGCCCGATCCGGTGCCGAAATCCACGATTCCGAGGGGCGCCTGCCGGTCCGGGATCAGGTCGAGCGCGGCCTCGACCACGGTTTCCGTGTCGGGTCGAGGCACCAGGGTCTCGGGCGAGAGCCGGAAGGGCAGGCCCCAGAATTCCCGCGTGCCGACGATCCGGGCGACCGGCTCATGGGCGAGGCGCCGCCGGGTGAAGGCCGCGAGGGTGTCGGCCTCGTCGATCGACAGGGGAGTGTCGGGCCGGGTGATCAGGTCCGTGGCCGAAATGCCCAGGGCCGCCAGAAGGAGAAGGCGGGCATCGAGCGCTGCGGTCTCGAACCCGGCGTCGCCGAGGCTCCGGCGCAGGTCCCTCAGGGCTTCCGAGCGGGTTTTCAACGCGTCGGACCTTGCCGGTTGATCATGCCGCCTGGTCCTGGGCGGCGAGCTGGGCGGCCTGGTGCTCGGTGATCAGGGCGTCGATCAGCTCGTCCAGGGCGTTGCCGGCGATCACCTCTTCCAGCTTGTAGAGGGTCAGGTTGATCCGGTGGTCGGTCACGCGGCCTTGCGGGAAGTTGTAGGTGCGGATGCGCTCGGAGCGGTCGCCGGAGCCCACCTGGGCCTTGCGGTCGGCCGCGCGGGCGGCGTCCTTGGCGGTGCGCTCGGCGTCGTAGAGGCGGGCGCGCAGCAGCGCCATGGCGCGGGCGCGATTCTTGTGCTGGGAGCGCTCGTCCTGGACGAACACCACGGTGCCCGTCGGGATGTGGGTGATGCGGATCGCCGATTCGGTCTTGTTCACGTGCTGGCCGCCGGCGCCTTGCGCCCGCATGGTGTCGATCTTCAGATCCGCGTCGTTGAGCACCACGTCCACGTCCTCGGCCTCCGGCAGCACGGCCACGGTGGCCGCCGAGGTATGGATGCGGCCTTGGGTTTCCGTGTCCGGCACGCGCTGGACCCGGTGAACGCCGCTCTCGAACTTGAGCCGGGCGAACACGCCGCGTCCCTTGATTTCGGCCACCACTTCCTTGTAGCCGCCGGCCGTGCCCTCGCTTTCAGACACGATCTCGACCTTCCAGCCCTTCAGGTCGGCATAGCGGGTATACATGCGCAGCAGGTCGCCGGCGAAGAGGGCAGCCTCGTCGCCGCCGGTGCCGGCGCGGATTTCCAGGATGGCGCTCTTCTCGTCCGCCTCATCCTTGGGCAGGAGCATGATGCGCAGGTCCTGGGCGGCCCTCTCCAGGTCGTCCCTTGCCTGGGGCAGCTCGTCCTCGGCCAGCGAGCGCATCTCGGCATCGGTCGAGGCGTCGTCGATGAGGGCCTGGAGGCCGTTCAGGTTGTCCTCCATGGCGCGATAGGCGCGGATGGCATCGACGACGCCATCGAGCTCGGCGAGCTCGCGGGAGAGAGCGACGAAGGTTTCAGGATCGGGCCCGGCATTGAGCGTCGCCATGATAATGTCATGGCGGGCGAGAATGGCGCTCAGGCGATCGGAGGGAGGCGCAATCGACATCAGACCGGAATACCATGGGTTTCCGCAAAATGGGCAAGCTTCGGACGCAGCGTTTCGCCGCCCCCGGCGTTCTTCAGCTCCTCGCGGATGAGGGCGCTGAGTTCCGCGACGTTCATCTCCAGCAGCATGGCCTTGACCGGCCCGATGGCCGCCGGGGACATGGAGAGCGAGCGGAAGCCGAGGCCGATCAGGGCCATGGCCTCCAGCGGACGCCCGCCGATCTCGCCGCAGACGGTGGCTGTGCAGCCGCTGGCCTGCGCCTGCTCGGCCACCATGTTGAGGGCGCGCAGCATGGGCGCGCTCAACGGGTCGAAGCGGTCCGCCACGCGCCGGTTCTCCCGGTCGATGGCGAAGAAGAACTGCATCAGGTCGTTGGTACCGAGGGAGATGAAATCGGCGCTCTCGCAGATTTCCTTGAGCTGGAACAGGAGCGAGGGCACCTCCAGCATGACGCCGAGCTTCAGGTCCGATGGCAGCGGGTGGCCGTGATTGGCGAGATGCGCCTTCTCGCGCTCGACGATCTGCTTGGCGCGCTCGAACTCGTCGCAGGTCGCCACCATGGGGAACATGATCTTGAGCGGGCGCCCGGCCGCGGCCTTGAGGAGGGCGCGGACCTGGGCGCGCAGCAGGCCCGGACGGTCGAGGCCGATGCGGATGGCCCGCCAGCCCAGGGCTGGGTTCTCCTCCTCGACGGACTGCATGTAGGGCAGGATCTTGTCGCCCCCGATATCGAGGGTGCGGAAGGTGACGGGCCGCCCTCCCGCCTCCGCGAAGACGGTGCTGTAGAGCGCCTGCTGCTCGGACGCCGAAGGCATCCGCTCGGCGATCATGAACTGGAGCTCGGTGCGGAACAGGCCGACGCCCGCCGCCCCGGTCTCCGCCAGATGCGGCAGATCGACCACGAGCCCGGCATTGAGCTGCAGCATGACCTCGACCCCGTCCTTGGTGACGGAGGGCACGTCGCGCAGCTTGAGGTACTGCTCCTGCCGGCGGGCGCGCAGGCGCGCCTTCTCGGCATAGGCCGCCTCCACGTCGGGATTGGGCCTGATCTGCACGTCGCCGGCCGCGCCGTCGACGATGATGGCGTCGCCCTGTTCCGTCAGGGAGGTCGCGTTCGACACCTCGCCCACGGCGGGAATCCCGAGGGCGCGGGCCACGATGGCGATGTGGCTCGTCGGCCCGCCCTCCTCGAGCACGAGGCCGCGCAGGCGCGAGCGGTCGTAATCGAGGAGCGCCGCCGGGCCCATGGACCGGGCCACCAGGATGGCGTTCTCGGGCAGGTGCTTCCGCTCGACCACCAGATTGCGGCCGACGAGGCGGTGCAGCAGGCGGTTGGCGAGGTCGTCGAGATCGTGCAGGCGCTCGCGCAGGTACGGGTCGGTCTGGCGCAGCATGCGGGCCCGGTTGTCCGACTGCACCCGCTCGACGGCGGCCTCCGCCGTGAGACCCGAGGTGACCGCCTCGCGCATGCGCCGGAGCCAGCCCTGGTCGTGGGCGAACATGCGGAAGGTCTCCAGCACCTCCCGGTGCTCCCCGTGATGGGCCACGTCGCCACGCTCGATCAGCTCGTCGATGGAGACGCGCACCTCGCCGATGGCCGTATCCAGGCGCTTGAGTTCCGATTCGACGTTCTCGGCGATGAGGTTCTTGACGACCACGCGGGGCTCGTGGAGCACCACATGGCCCAGGCCCACGCCGTCGGCGAGCGCGACGCCCTTCTGGTAGACGGGACGGCGGAGCGCGATGCCGGTATCGACCGGCGCCAGGGCCTGCAGCTCGCCGGTCGCGAGCATTTCGGCCACCACCATGGCGGTGGTCTGGAGCGCCTCGACCTCTTCCTCGGTATAGACCCGGTAGGTGCGGTTCTGGACGACCAGGACGCCCAGGGTATTGCCGGCGCGCAGCAACGGCACGCCCAGGAAGGCGTGGTAGATCTCTTCGCCCGTCTCCGGCTTGTAGGAGAAGGCCGGGTGGCTTTGCGCGTCGGACAGCGCCAGGGGTTCGGCCGTCGACGCGATGAGGCCCACGAGGCCCTCGCCCGAGCGCATGATGGTGAGGTGGACGGCTTCCCGGTTGAGGCCCTCGGTGGCGAACAGCTCGAGCACGCCGTCGCCGCGCATCACGTAGACGGAGCACACCTCCGCCACCATGTTGGCGGCGATCTGCGTGACGATCTTGTCAAGGCGGTCCTGCGCCCCGACCGGCTCCGCCATGATCTCGCGGAGGCGGCGCAGCAGAAGGCGCGGACCGCCGGGAGCACTTGGCATGAGCTAAAGTTCCCGTCCTTCGTGAGCCGGCGAAGCGAACCGGCGGCTACCTAATTATGAATGTCGCAGCCCGACGGTTCCCTCGTCAATCAGGCTTGATCAAGGCCGTATAACGAGTGGAGCGTGCGCACCGCAAGCTCCGTATAGGCCGATTCGATCAGGACTGAGAATTTGATCTCCGACGTGGTGATCGCCCGGATGTTGATGCCCTTGTCGGCCAAGGCCTTGAAGGCGCGCGCCGCGACGCCCGCATGGCTGCGCATGCCGACCCCGATGGCCGAGACCTTCACCACGTCGGTCGCGCCCTGGAGCTCCTTGAAGGCGATCTCGTCCCGGTGGGAGTTGAGGATCGCGCAGGCCCGCTCGTAATCGGAGGTGGGCACCGTGAAGGTCAGGTCCGTGGTGGCGGCGTTGTCGGACACGACCTGGATGATCATGTCCACGTTGATGTTGGCGTCCGCCAGGGGCACGAAGATCGAGGCGGCGATGCCCGGCTTGTCCGCAATGTCCCGCAGCGTGATCTGGGCTTCGTCGCGCGAATAGGCGATGCCCGTGACAACCTGCTGTTCCATGATGTCTTCCTCGTCGCAGATGAGGGTGCCGAGCTTGGGATCGGCGGGATCGTCGAAGCTGGAGCGCACATAGGTCGGCACGCGGTGCATCATGGCGAGCTCGACCGAGCGCACCTGGAGCACCTTGGCCCCCAGCGAGGCCATTTCCAGCATTTCCTCGTAGGACACCTTATCCAGGCGCCGGGCCTTGGGCACGATGCGCGGATCGGTGGTGTAGACGCCGTCCACGTCCGTGTAGATGTCGCAGCGCTCGGCCTGGATGGCGGCCGCGAGCGCCACCGCGCTGGTGTCCGAGCCGCCGCGGCCGAGCGTCGTCACGCGGCCCGTGGGCTGGTGCACGCCCTGGAAGCCGGACACGACGGCCACTTCCTCGTGGTCCGTGAAGCCCTTGAGGATCCCGGTGCCGTCGATGGCGGCGATTCGCGCCGAGCCATGGGCCTCGGAGGTCATGATCGGGATCTGCCAGCCCTGCCACGAGCGGGCCTTCAGGCCCATTTCCTGCAGGGCGATGGCCAAGAGGCCCGAGGTGACCTGCTCGCCCGAGGCGACGACCACGTCGTATTCCTTCGAGTCGTAGAGGGCGTTGGCCTCTTTCACCCAGCCGACGAGCTCGTTGGTCTTGCCCGCCATGGCGGACACGACGACGGCCACGTCATAGCCGGCCTCGACCTCGCGTTTGACGTGCCGCGCCACATTGCGGATGCGCTCTACGGTGGCGACGGATGTTCCGCCGAACTTCATGACGAGACGGGGCATGGGCGAGGAAGGCCGTGGTGAGATTGGAGAAATTCAGCCCCTTCGCGCCGCGAAAAGGCGCGTATACATGACGATAGGGCCGCGCCCTGTCAACGCGCAGTTTTGCTTCTCTCGTCCCGGCAGGAGGAGATCGGGGACAGCGGTCGAAAAGTCAGGGCGTAGCGTTCCATGGGGTATTGGCAATACTGTCCTACCACGTCATCACCGGCCCCGTGCCGGTGATCTCGATTGATCGAGGCGCAGCGCTTGACGGAAGCGGGATGGCCGGGACAAGCCCGGCCATGACGTTGCGGGTTCAGCCAGCCCGATCACCCCTACCTCTCCCCGCCAGGGGGGACATCCTTGCGGAGGATCTCATGACCACCATCGACCCGGCCGAAGTCGCCCGTTTCGAGAAGATCGCCGAGACCTGGTGGGATCCGAAGGGGCCCATGAAGGTCCTGCACAAGTTCAATCCGGTGCGGCTCGCCTATATCCGGGACGAGGCCTGCCGCCGGTTCGGGCGCGATCCGCGCTCGGCCCGCTCCCTGGACGGGATCACGATCCTCGACGTGGGCTGCGGCGGCGGCGTGCTGTCGGAGCCCCTGGCGCGGCTCGGCGCCAAGGTGACCGGGCTCGACCCGGCGCCCACCAACATCTCGGTGGCCCGGCTCCATGCGGAGAGGGCAGGGGTCCCGGTCGATTACCGCAACGAGACCGTGGAAGCCGTGGTCGCCCGGGGGGAGGCCTTCGACATGGTGCTCGCCATGGAGGTGGTGGAGCACGTGGCGGACCGGCAGGCCTTCGTGAGCGCCTGCGCTCAAGGGGTGAAGCCCGGCGGGTGCCTCGTCATGGCGACGATCAACCGGACCCTGCGCTCCTTCGCGTCCGCCATCGTGGGCGCCGAATACATTCTTGGCTGGCTGCCCAAGGGCACCCACGAATGGGACAAGTTCGTGACCCCCGACGAGCTGGCCGACGCCATCCGGGCGGCGGGCTTTGCCGTCAACGACCTCACGGGCGTGGCCTACAACCCGCTGCGGGACAGCTGGTCCCTGTCAGGCGATACGGCCGTCAACTATATGCTGCTGGCCGCGAGGGCTTGAGCGGCTGCTCCCGGGGCGCGACGCTGAGCACGAGATAGCCGGCGAGCGCCGACAGGGCGGAGCCCATGAGCACACCGACCTTGGTCGCGTTCATCAGGTTGTCCTGACCCGGGAAGGCAAGGGCGCCGATGAACAGGCTCATGGTGAAGCCGATGCCGCAGAGGAGCGCCACGCCGTAGCATTGGAGGCGCGTCGCCCCTGCGGGCACATCGGCAAAGCCGAGATGGATCGCGGCATGGGAAAAGGCGTAGACGCCGACCTGCTTGCCGATGAACAGGCCCAGGGCAATGCCCAGCGGCAGGGGCTCCATGAGATAGCCGAACGACAGGCCTGAGAGCGGCACGCCCGCATTGGCGAAACCGAAGATCGGAATGATCGCATAAGCGACCGAGGGCTGGATGGCATGCTCCAGCCGATGCAGGGGCGAATCCTCGGCCCGGGTCTTCTTCGGTGCGGCTTGAAGTGGGATCGTGAGGGCAAGTGCCACGCCCGCGAGGGTCGCGTGGATGCCGGATTTCAGCACGAAGAACCATAGGATCGCCCCAACGGCCAGATAGGGCAGGAGCGCCGTCACCTTGAAGCGGTTGAAGGCGACGAGAACGAGAAGGCACAGGGCGGCCATGCCGAGCATCGTGAGCGAGAGGTCGCTCGTGTAGAAGAGCGCGATGATGATAATCGCCCCGAGGTCGTCCAGGATGGCGAGCGCCGTCAGGAAGATGGTGAGGGATTTCGGCACCCTCGGGCCGAGAATCGCCAGCACGCCGAGCGCAAAGGCGATGTCGGTGGCGGTCGGGATCGCCCAGCCGTGACGCAGCTGCGGCTCGTTCCAGGTGATGGCGAGATAAATCAGGGCCGGCACCACCATGCCGCCGAGGGCCGCAATGCCGGGCAGGATCCGGCGCGGCCAGGTGGAGAGCTGCCCGTCCAGCATCTCGCGCTTGATCTCGAGGCCCACCAGCAGGAAGAACACGGCCATGAGCGCATCGTTGATCCAGTGCAGGACGCTCAGGCCCAGGATGTAGGTTTTTAGGACGCCGAAATAGACGCCGGCCAGGGGTGAGTTGGCGACCGCCAGGGCGATCACCGTCACGCCCATGAGGATCATGCCGCCGGAGGCTTCGCTGTCGAAGAACCGGCGCATCAGCGAGATGCGCCGCGTGGGCCTCACATCGCTTTTCGGCAGATCCATGAATGTCTCCTGTTCGAACGCAACCCGTCATAGGCGGAAATGTTCGCGGGGAAAGGCGCAATCGGCCTTCTCCCATCACAAAACCAGGAGCAACTCTGCTCAATCCAGACGCACGGTCTCGACCAGATAATCCAGGAAGGCTCGAACCCGGGCGGGCAGGTGGCCGCCGCCCACATAGACCGCGTGAATGCTCTCCGTGTCGCCGGGATTGTAGGCTTCCAGCACCGGCACCAGACGCCCGGCTGCGATGTCGGGCCCGACATGGAGCACCGACAGGCGGCTGATGCCGAGGCCGGTAAGCACGAGAAGCCGCATGGATTCCCCGTCGCTCACCTGAGCGTTGCCGGTCGGCACGACGGCGCTGGCATTTCCCTTCCCGTCCTGAAACGGCCAGCCGTTGCTCTGCCGGGCGAAGCTGAAGCCGAGAAGGTTGTGGCGGGCGAGGTCTTCCGGATTCTGCGGCGTGCCGCGTCTCTCCAGATAGGAGGGGGCGGCCACCAGCATCATCCGGCTCTCGCCGAGCTTGCGCGCCACAAGCTGCGAGGATTTCAACGGCCCGACCCGGATGGCGATGTCGGCGCGATCCTCCAGCAGGTCCACCACCGCATCCGTCAGCGTGACCTCGACCGTGACCTCGGGATGCCGCTCGAGAAAATCCGGCAGGAGAGGGATCAGGCGGTGCGTTCCGAAGGGAACGCTCGTGTTAATCCGCAGGCGCCCCCGCGGCGCGGCGCCCGACGCGGCGCTGCGTTCGGCCTCGTCGAGATCGGCCAGGATGCTCACCGCCCGGTCATAAAAAGCCGAGCCTTCCGGCGTCAGCTGGAGCTTGCGGGTCGAGCGGTTGACGAGGCGGGCACCCAGGCGGGCCTCCAGCCGGGCGATGAGCTTGCTCACGGCCGAGGGCGTCATCCGCAAGGCCCGGGCGGCGGCGGAAAAGCCGCCGAGATCGACGGCCCGGACGAAGACCTCCATCTCGCCGGACCGGTTGATGTCCACCCTGGCCATTGTGAATTCAATTCATAAATTCTGTTCCTGCCCGCAGGCTAGTTCACAAGCAGGCTGACGTCCATCTTACGGCAGCTATTCGTTCAAGGACGTCCCTCATGCCTCTTGCTCTCTATGCCCTGACAGCCGGTGCCTTCGGCATCGGTGTCACGGAATTCGTCATCATGGGTCTGCTGCTCCAGGTGAGCGCCGATCTCGGCGTCTCGATCTCAGCGGCGGGCCTTCTCATTTCCGGCTACGCGCTCGGCGTCGTGGTCGGGGCGCCGCTGCTCACCACCCTGGCGGGCCGCTGGTCGCGCAAGACCGTGCTTCTCGCCCTCATGGTCGTGTTCACCCTCGGCAACCTCGCCTGCGCGGTCGCGCCGGACTACGCGACGCTCATGGCCGCCCGGGTGCTGACCGCCTTCGCGCATGGAACCTTCTTCGGCGTCGGGGCCGTGGTGGCCACGAGCCTCGTGCCCGCCGACAAGAAGGCCTCGGCCATCGCGATCATGTTCACGGGCCTCACGGTCGCCAACATTCTCGGCGTCCCGTTCGGCACCTGGCTCGGCCAGGCCTATGGCTGGCGCGCGACCTTCTGGGCCGTGACCTTCGTCGGCCTCGCGGCCCTCGCCGTCATTGCCCTCTTCGTCCCCAAGGACCGGCAGGAAAAGGCCGAGGGCGGCAGCCTTCGCGACGAGCTGAAGGTGCTCTCCCGCCGGCCCGTGCTGCTCGGGCTTCTCACCACGGTGCTCGGCTACGCGGGCGTGTTCGCGGTCTTCACCTATATCGCGCCGATCCTGACCGGGATCACGGGCTTCTCCGAGGCCGCCGTCTCGCCGATCCTGCTCGTGTTCGGCGGCGGGTTGGTGCTGGGCAATCTCCTCGGCGGCCGGCTCGCCGACAGGCGCCTCATGGCGACCCTGCTCGGGTCCCTTGGCGTCCTCGCCGTGGTCCTCGCGGCGATGACGCTCGGCATCCATCACAAGGTCACCGCCATCGTCTTTGTGGGCCTGCTCGGTGCCGCCGCCTTCGCGACCGTGCCGCCGCTGCAGATGTGGGTTCTGGAAAAGGCCGACGGCGCCGGCCAGAGCCTGGCGTCGAGCCTCAACATCGCGGCCTTCAACCTCGGCAATGCGCTCGGCGCCTGGCTCGGCGGCTTCGTGATCGATCACGGATTGGGCTTGGGCTCGGTCCCGTGGGTGGCCGCCCTGCTGCCGGCCTCCGGTCTTCTCCTGGCGCTCTGGAGCCGCAGGCTCGACCGCGCCGAGGCCGCGGTGGATTGGAAGCCAGTGAAAGCTGCTGCCTGACAGCTCCTATCAACCGGATACCAATTCAGCACCGGCCTTCCGGCGTCTCGCCCGGGAGGCCAAAATCGCTTCAATGGTAACCGGGCGGTAACCGAAGGCATCCACGCCCACATCGTATTGCCGCGTCTGCGGCTTCAGCTTGGCGTGCGAATGACCGTGCAGGTCGATCCAGCCCCGACCCATGTTCTTCCATGTGCGGAAGGCGTAATGGCACATCACCAGGGCATGACCGTCGAGCATGAGTTCCGCATAGGCCTGAACGCTCGCCCAGCCTTGCGCCGCAAGGGTTGCAGGCCCATCGTTGTTGCCGGTGATCAGGTGTTTGCGGCCATGGAGAAGCCCGAGCAGCTCGTCGATCCGCTCCGGTTTCACATGCAGGGCGAAATCGCCCAGGTGCCAGACCTCGTCCTCCGGCGAGACGACCTCGTTCCAGTTGGCGATGAGGGCGTCGTCGTGCTCGGCGATCGTCCTGAACGGGCGCTTGTCGATGCGCAGGACCCGGGGGTCGCCGAAATGCGTGTCGCTGGTGAAGAAAACCGTCAAGGGGAGCCCGTCTCGATCATCGTCTCGGATGAGACATAAGCCTGAACGCCCAGGCTCGTTCCGATGGTGCTCCTACTTGAACATGCCTTCCCGCAGGTTGATGCCGTATTCCTTGTAGGCCTTGAGCGCGCAGAGCATCTGCATCCAGCCCTGGCAATTGCCGTAGGAGGCTTTCAGGCCAGTCTCCGTCTCGCGCCAACCTTCCTCGGCAATCGAGACCAGCGTCCGCCCGTCGTCGAGCGGCTCGAAGGTCATCGTCACCGTGGTTCTGTAGCGGGATGAAGCTCCGTCATTCGCCTCCCATTGCAGGACGATCCGCTTCTCCGGCACAACCTCGACGACCCAGACCGGGAAGGCGCCGGGAAAGTCGTGGAAATCCCATGTGACGGTGGCGCCAGTCTCAAGGCGACCCTTGGCCCCGCCGGTCGTGAAATAGCGCGACAGTTCGTTGGGGTTGGCGACCGCTTCGAACACTTCGGCCACCGGTTTCCCAATCCTGGCAGACACTTTGAACGTCAGATCCATAAGCGATCTCCTTGCATGCCGAGGGCGAATAAGGCTGAACTGCCTAGTTCCGGTCGTCCGGCACGACGGGCAGGTGGAGCACGTCGATGCCTTCGTCGAGCAGAGCCTTTGCCTCGGCAAGATCGGCTTCGCCATAGATCGAGCGCTCTTCCGTTTCGCCATAATGCATCTTGCGCGCTTCCTCGACGAAGCCTTTGCCGACATCCTCGGCATTCTTCATCACGTGCTCGCGCAGGGACCGCAAGGCAGCCCGCAATTCCCGCTCACGCTCCGACAGGATGGCAACGGGCTGAGCCTCCGGGGCTTGCGCTTTAGGGGGCTTGTCCGTCCGCGCCACGGACGGGGCCATGATCTGCTTCTCGACCTTGACCGAGTTGCAGAACGGGCAGGTCACGAAGCCGCGCTTGCGCTGCATCTCGAACGCCTCACTCGACGGAAACCAGCTCTCGAACTCGTGGGCCTGCTCGCAGGCCAAGGCATACTTGATCATGTCCTGGGGAGACTTAAGGATTCAGGCTCTGAAAGGGAAGGGGTCAGGCGCTCGCCGCCCGATCCGTCTCGATGGCAGGAACGACCTCGACCTTGAAGGGCCGGGCGTTCTTGAGGGTCGGGATACGGCCGCGCACTTCCGTGACGAGCGCGGTGTCGATCTCGGCCAGGAATACGCCGGGTTCCGTGCCGCCTTCCGCCAGCACCCGGCCCCAGGGGTCGATGATGACCGAGTGCCCGAAGGTCTCGCGGCCGTCCTCATGCAGGCCGCCCTGAGCGGCCGAGATCATGAAGGAGCCGGTCTCGATGGCCCGTGCCCGATGCAGCACGTGCCAGTGTGCCTCGCCGGTCTGCTTGGTGAACGCGGCCGGGGCCGAGAGGAACGAGGCTCCGTTGTCGGCCAGCGCCTTGTAGAGGGCGGCGAAACGCACGTCGTAGCAGATCGTCATGCCGAGATAGCCCCAGGGCGTCTCGGCCGCGACGGCCGAGGCACCGCCCGTGTAGGTGGCCGATTCGCGCCAGCTCTCGCCGTTCGGCAGGTCCACGTCATAGAGGTGGATCTTGTCGTAGGAGGCGATGACCTCGCCGTCTCGATCGATCAGGAAAGCGCGGTTGGCGACCTTGTCGCCTTCCTTAACGGCAATCGAACCGATCTGAACCACGATGCCCTTCTCCCGCGCCACCTCGCGCAGGGCCGCCAGCACCGGATCCTGCGCCTCCGGCCCGACCTTGTCGAAGAGCTCCGCCTGGTCGCGGCAGACGAGGGACGTCATCTCCGGCGTCTGGGCAAAGTGGGCGCCTTGGGCGGCGGCCTCGCGCACGAGCGCAACCGCATCGTCGCGGTTCTTGAGGACATCACGCCCGGAACGCATCTGGACGCAGGCGGCGGTGAAGCGGGTCGAAGTCATAAAGTCTGGTCTCCGTCAGGCCTGCAATAAAGGCTCAAGCTGGCCCCTGTCATCAAGAGCATACAGGTCATCGCAGCCGCCGACATGCTTTTCACCGATGAAAATCTGCGGGACGGTGGAGCGGCCGTTCGCCCTCTGGATCATCTCCGCGCGGGCTTCGGGCTTCTTCTCGATGTCGATCTCGGTGAAGGCGACGCCTTTCTCGGTGAGAAGCTTCTTGGCGGCCGAGCAATAGGGGCACCAGCTCTTAGTATAGATCGTGATGGACGGCATGACGGGAGATTCTCCTTTGTTGGCGAGCATATAGGAAGACTTAGGCTGCCTTCACAACTCCTGGACAACTCTGGCGAAGGCCAGAATATCCACCGAGGCCGCGCCTCCGCGCAGGAGCGCTCGCGAAGCCGCATTGGCCGTGGAGCCGGTGGTCAGCACGTCGTCGATGAGGACCACCCGCTTGCCTTTGAGCCTGGGTCTGGCGTCCAGGGGCACCCGGAAGGCTCCCTGGAGGTTCTCCTGCCGCTGCGCCTTGGTGAGCCCCACCTGACGTCGGGTGTGCTTGATACGGGCGAGCAGGAACGGGTCGCAGACCACGCGGCTCTCCACTGAGACGATCCTGGCCAGAGCCATCGCCTGATTGAACCGCCGCCGCCACAACCGCCAGCGATGCAGGGGCACCGGCACGATCACGTCCGCCTCCGCGAGAAGCTCCGCGCCGGCCCGGGCCATCATGCCGCCCAGCGCGCGGGCGAGCTCCAGGCGGTCGTTGTATTTCAGCCGGTGCACGAGCAGGCTCGCCGTACCGTCATATTCCGCCACCGCCCGCGCGCGCTGAAAGACCGGCGGGTCCGCGATGGCGGCAGGCGAGAGGAGCGGCTGGCCGAGATCGACGGCAAAGGGCGTTCCCAGCCGCTCGCAGAAGGGCCGCTCGATGAAGCGAACCTGAGACCAGCAGGCGGCGCACAGGGTGTGCGGCTCGCCGGTGGCCGCCTGACAGGCAATGCAGGTCGGCGGATAGATGAGACCGATGGCCGAGTGCCATGCGTCCCTCGCTCCCGCCCGGAAGCGGGCGCTCAGCGGGATCGGCTCGACTTCGGCGGGTTCGCTCATGGGCGAAGCTTAGCGGAAGGTGAGTTGGAGGGCGAGGAGGCAGATGCCTGGGGAGATGCCCCCGTGTCATCCCGAAAAAATCCTTGGTTCTTAGCTCCGCGCACGCCATATCGAGCGCCTCATGACCACGCCCTTCGTCTTCGACCGTCCCCTCGTCCGCCGCCGCCTGGCCCGCGCCCTGAGCCAGGGTTATGCCGATTTTCTCCTTGTTCGGGCCGTCGAGGATCTGGAGGAGCGGCTTTCCACGGTGCTGCGGAGCTTTGCCCTCGCGCTCGATGTGGGCACGCCGGCACCCATAGCCGCCGACGCCCTGCGCCGGAGCGGGCACGTGGAGACCGTCGTCCGCCTGTCGCCGGTACCGGAGCGGGGCAGCATTCTCGGAGACGAAGAGCGCCTGCCGTTCTCGGGCGAGCGCTTCGACCTCGCGGTGTCGCTCCTGGCCCTGCATGCCGTGAACGATCTGCCGGGCTCTCTCATCCAGATCCGCCGGGCGCTGAAAGCCGACGGCCTCTTCATCGGCGCGCTTCTGGGCGGTTCGACCCTGACGGAGCTGCGTCAATCCCTGACCCAGGCCGAGGCGGAGATCGAGGGCGGCGTGAGCCCCCGCGTGGCACCGTTCGCCGACCTGCGCGATATTGGAGGCCTGTTGCAGCGCGCGGGTTTTTCCCTGCCGGTCACCGATACGGACACGGTACGGGTACGTTATGCCAATGCCTTCGCGCTCATGCGGGATCTGCGCCGAATGGGCCTGACCAATGCCCTGCATGACCGCCGGAAGACACCGCTGCGGCGCGCGACCCTGATGCGGGCGGCCGAGATCTATGCGGAGCGCTTCGGCGATGCGGATGGCCGCATTCCGGCAACCTTCGAGATCGTCTGGCTCTCCGGCTGGACTCCGCATGAAAGCCAGCAGAAGCCCCTGCGTCCCGGCTCCGCCAAGACCCGTCTGGCCGATGCCCTGGGCGTGCAGGAGGGAGCCCCCGTGCCCCGGCCCGACAAGAAGTGATTCTCATTCCGTCTTGGGCCGCAACCGGGGTGCCCTATCTTGTTTCTTGAGACGACCTCTCTGGAAAGCGGTGAACCCATGAAAGAGCCCGGCCCGGACCATCCGATCACGATTACGAAGAATCCGCACCGCATCCGGGTCATGCTCGGCGGCTTCATCGTCGCCGAAACGACGAAGGGTCTGACCTTGCAGGAAGCCACTCTTCCGCCCGTGCATTACATCCCCCGCGAGGATGTGCGGATGGACTTGCTGGATTCCACCGAGCACAGGACCCATTGCCCCTATAAAGGCGACGCGTCGTATTTCACCGTGAACGGCGGTGGGCTCGTGCGGGAGAATGCGGCCTGGAGCTACGAGGAGCCTGCTCCCGCCGTTGCCGCCATCAAGGAGCATCTGGCCTTCTATCCGGAGAAGGTCGATGCCATCGAGGAATTCCAGGATTAGCCTCTTGTCCTAATGGTTGAAGCGGAGGCGGGTTGCTGGCCCCCTCGGCCCGAGGCACTCTTGGCGCAAAGGAACCCACTCTTGGGACAGTCCATGTCGCCGTTCACCTTCAACACCGCACCCTCGCTCATCGTCGGCTCCGGCAGCATCGCGCGCCTGGGCGAGATCGCAGCCCAGCGCCTCGGTCCCCGTGTGCTCGTGGCGACCGATGCAGGCCTCGTGAAAGCCGGGCTGATCGCGCCCGCACTCCAGGTTCTGGAGGAGGCAGGCATCGCGGTCGACGTCTTCGACGCGGTCGTGGCCGACCCGCCCGAGGACGTGGTGCTGGCCGCCGTGGCGAAGGCCAGGGATTTCGAGGCGCGGGCCGTGATCGGATTCGGCGGCGGCTCCTCCATCGACGTGGCGAAGCTCGTGGCATTGCTTGCGGCAAGCGATGAGAGCCTTCCGGAGATCTACGGCGTCGGCATCGCGAAGGGGCCCCGGCTGCCGCTCCTCGCCGTTCCCACGACGGCTGGAACGGGATCGGAGGTGACGCCGATTTCGATCGTCACCACTGGCGCGCACGAGAAGAAGGGTGTCGTCTCGCCGCTCATCATTCCCGACATCGCGCTGCTCGATCCGGACCTCACCGTGAACCTGCCGCCCCACGTGACGGCGGCGACCGGCATCGACGCGATGGTTCACGCCATCGAAGCCTATACCTCGACCAACCCCAACAACAATCCGGTCTCGCAGGCGCTGGCGAAGGAGGCCTTGCGCCTGCTCGGCCGCAACATCGAGCGTGCGGTGCATCACGGCCATGACATCGAGGCGCGCTCCGCGATGCTGCTCGGATCCATGCTTGCAGGGCAGGCCTTCGCCAATTCGCCCGTGGCCGCCGTTCACGCGCTGGCCTACCCCATCGGCGGGCATTTCGGCGTGCCGCATGGGCTCTCCAATGCGCTCGTCCTGTCGCATGTGCTGCGCTTCAACGCGAGCGCCTGCGAGGCAGCCTATGCGGAGCTTGCGCCCCATGCTTTCCCGGAACTCGAGGGTCGTGCGACCGGTGCGGCTTTCGTGGAATCGCTTGCCGCCTTGTGCACGAAAGTCGGCCTCCAGCCGCGCCTGCGCGACGTGGGCATTCCCCGGGAGGCCGTGCCGATGATGGCCGAGGATGCCATGAAGCAGACACGGCTTCTCGTGAACAATCCGCGGCCGCTTACCCTCGACGATGCGCGCGCCATCTATGAAGCGGCCTGGTGACGATCCGCATGCCAGACCGCCCGACGCGCCCCGACCGCTCCGCCTTCAGGCTCTTTCGACCCATCGCGACCCGTTGGATGGACAACGACGCCTATGGGCACGTGAACAACGTGCATTACTACTCGTATTTCGACTCTGCCGTGAACGGATGGCTCGTCGAGAGAGGTCTGCTTGCCATCGCCGAGAGCCCCGTCATCGGCCTCGTGGTGGAATCGGGCTGCACCTATTTCGAGAGCGTCGCCTTTCCCGAGGCGCTGGAGGCGGGCATTGCCGTCACGCATCTCGGCCGTTCCTCGGTGCGCTATCGCATCGGGATCTTCAGAAGCGGCGCCGAGCAGGCCGCGGCCCAAGGGCACTTCGTCCATGTCTATGTGGACCGTGCCACCCAGCGCCCGGTGGAGATTCCGCCCGACACGCGTGCCCTGCTCAGCGAATTGCTTTGAGCCGTCCGCTGAAAGACACGAGCGCCACGCCCGTCAGCACCACGGCCCCCCCGGTGAGTTCGCGCAGGCCGATGCTCTCGCCGAGGAACAGGACGGCGAGGACCGCGGTCCAGACCGGCTGGAGATAGCCGACCATCGAGGCCCTGGTGGGACCGGCGCGGCGGATGAGCCGCATGAAGAGCAGGATCGGCAGGGCGGTCGAGACGATGCCGAGCGCCAGCAGCGAGGCTGCGCTGCCCGGCACCGCAGCGAAGGCGGAAGGGCCTGCGACGACGAGCGCCAGCGCGGTCGCAGGGATGCCGGAGCAGATCTGCTGGCCGAGAGCGAGGCGGGCTGGATCCGCATGCCTGATCGAGCGGACATAGAGGTTCGCGGCGGCATAGCTGAGGGCGGTCGCCACCATGGTCAGTGCTCCCCAGGGGCTGATGCCGCTGTTCGGCAGGGCCGCGGGTCCGATGAGAATGCCCATGCCCGCAAGGCCGACGACGACGCCCACGAAGCGCCGCGGGGTCAGTCGCTCGTCCGCGTAGAGCAGGTGCGACAGAGCCGCGACGATAAGCGGCCCCGAGGCCTGGATCATGGCCGCCGGCGCGGTTCCGATCTGGGTCAGCGCATGCGCCACAAGGACGTTCGGAATCCAGCCGTTGAGGGCGCCGAGGACCACCCAATGGTGCCACTGGCCATTGTCGGGACGGAAGCTCTTGGCCTGCACGACGAACCACAGGGCGAGGGCGGATGCGCCGATGAGACCGCGGATCGAGGCCAATACGAAGGGGTTGATGCTTCCGCTCAGCTTGATGAACAGGAACGAGGTGGACCACAGCATCGAGCAGGCGAGGAGATTTGTCGCCATGAAGACCGGGGTCGGAGCTGCGGGGAGCACGGCGACTTCCCCAGATGCGGCGGACATGCGCGACCTCAGACCAGAAGATCGACGAGGAACGGGATCAGCGGCTCGTCGGCGGGCGGCATGGGATAGCTGCGCAGCTCCTGGGCCTTGACCCATTTCAGGGCCTGCCCTTCGAGCGGCTGCACGAAGCCCTCCCAGCGCCGGCAGATGTAAAGCGGCATGAGCAGGTGGAAGGTTTCATAAGGGTGGCTCGCGAAGGTCAGGGGGGCGAGGCAGGGCTCCTTTACAGTAATGCCGAGCTCCTCGCGCAGCTCGCGGATCAGCGTCTCCTCCGGCCGCTCGCCCGGCTCCACCTTGCCGCCGGGAAACTCCCAGAGACCGGCGAGTTGCTTTCCTTCAGGACGCTGCGCCAGAAGAATCCGGTCATCCGTGTCGATCAGGGCGACGGCGACGACGAGGGTGAGTTTGAGCGGGGGCACGGGTGTTCAGGGCGCCTGTGTGTGGAGCAAGGCCGCTCTCATAACCTGCTTCGGCCCCAAAGCGAACTGGTTTCACATAGCTTGACAATTGTAACTTTGAAACGCAACCTGAAGAAATAATTCCGGTTGGCAATGCAACCGTTCTCCAGGGGCTTTCATGATCCAGTCACTATGCATAACGGCTTATGCCGCACTCGTTTGCGTCCTCGGAACAGGCTTAGCACAGGCACAGGACTGCTCAGGTCCTCCGATCTATTTCAACGGTGAGTTGGCCGACATCGAGGGCGAGTTGACCGTAAAATCCGGCAAGGGATGTGTTTTCGGCCTCAACGGTATTCCGGGGGCCCTCAACGAAACGATAATCTCCCAGAAGCCTAAGACCGGCAGGGCTGGAGTCGATGGTCTCAAGCCTTATTACATGGCCAAGCCCGGCTATCAGGGACCGGACGAGTTCGCCTACACGTTCATCGGCATGAGCCAATATGGCGGCCCGATGCGAATCACCATCAAGCGCAAGGTCACCGTCGTTCCGTGAGCGGGATCAACTCCGGTAATCGCCGTTGATCTCCACATAGGCCTTGGTGAGGTCGCAGGTCCAGGCGGTGGCTTCGCCGCGGCCGAGACCGAGGTCGACGCGGATCGTGATCTCGTCGCCCTTCATGTAGGCGGTCGTCCTGGCCTCGTCGTAATCCGGATCGCGGGCGCCTTTGACGGCGACGCGGATGTCGCCGAACCAGATCGCGAGCTTGTCGCGCTCGGCCGGTTCGCCGGCCTTGCCGACGGCCATGACCACGCGGCCCCAATTGGCGTCCTCACCGGCCACTGCCGTCTTCACCAGGGGCGAATTGGCGATCGCCATGGCGATCCGCTTGGCCGAGGTGGCGCCCGTGGCGCCGGTCACCTTCACGGTCACGAACTTGCGCGCGCCTTCACCGTCGCGGGCGACCTGCTGGGCGAGGTCGGTCAGCAGGCTTTCCAGGGCGCCGCGGAACTCCTTCAGGCGCCTATCGCTCGGCAGGGAGATCGCCGGCGCGCCCTTGGCGGCGGCCGCGCCGGTCGCGAAGAAGAGCAGGGTGTCGGACGTGGATGTGTCGCTGTCCACGGTCACGCAATTGAAACTCTTGTCGGCGCCCTTCTTCAGGAGCGCCTGCAGCACCGAGGCGGCGATGGGCGCGTCGGTGAAGATGAAGGACAACATGGTCGCCATGTCGGGCGCGATCATGCCCGCGCCCTTGGCGATCCCGTTGATCGTCACCTCGACGCCACCGATGGTGGCCGTGCGGGTCGCCACCTTGGGGAAGGTGTCGGTGGTCATGATCGCCTTGGCGGCATCGAGCCAGGCCGTGGGCTTCGCCTTCTTCTCGCAGGCTGTGAGCACGTTCTCGAACTTCGTCGCATCGAGCGGCTCGCCGATCACGCCCGTGGAGGCGATAAAAACCTGGGACGCCCGGCAGCCTGCCGCCTCGGCGGCGATGTCGGCCGTGAGCTTGACCGCTTCAGCGCCCTTTTTGCCCGTGAAGGCATTGGCATTGCCGGAGTTGACCACAAGCGCCCGGGCTGTGCCCTTGGCCAGATTCTTACGGCACCAATCGACGGGCGCCGAAGGGCATTTGGAACGGGTGAAGACCCCCGCCACGGTCGTGTCCTTGGGCAGCGTCACATACAGAACGTCGGTTCGGTTCTTGTACCGGATGCCGGCCTCCGCCGTCGCAATCCTGACGCCGTCGATGGCGGGAAGCGCCGGAAACGATTTGGGCGCGAGGGGAGACACGGACTTGGACATGGAGAAGGTCTCAGGGTGAGCGTATGGAATACCGTTTAGGAAAGGCGACCTGTGGTTTTTTAAGGCTTTTTGTCAAGTCAAAGCTGCAAGGGCGTGACCGGCCTGGGCACGGAACGCCGGGAGTGTGTCCTCGTTGACCCGGTCTGCAAGCGATGGAGGCTTTGATGATGGGCGAACACCCCAAGACTCAACCCCAGGAGCGCCCACGCAGCGATCTCGATGTCGATCCGAGCCGGATGGGGCGGCACAACAAGTGACATTGGTTAGGCTCCTCACCTCCTTCACGTCATCACCGGCCTTGCGCCGGTGACCCGACTTATTGAGGCGCAGCGCTTCACCTCATCGGGACGGTCGGGACAAGCCCGGCCATGACGTAGTGGGAGAGCATCCAGAAACCAAAAAGGGCGGCCCTGAGGCCGCCCTTTGAACCTCAATAGAACCAAAACCTTAGGGCTGCTTCTGCTCGACGAGATTGCCCTTGTCGTCCAGGCGCTCGATCTTGGCGCTCTTGCGCAGGCCCATGATCAGGTCCTGCTGGGCCTTGCGGGCGAGGTACGTCTCGACCTGGTCCTTGGTTTCCTCGAAGGACGGGGCCGGCTTGGTGCGCTTCTCCTCGACCTTGATTACGTGCCAGCCGAACTGGCTCTTCACCGGATCGGAGATCTGGCCGGGCTCGAGCTTGAAGGCGGCTTCGGCGAAGGGCTCGACCATGCGGTCCTTGGTGAAGAAGCCCAGGTCGCCGCCATCGGTCTTGGAGCCCGGGTCCTTCGAGACCTCTCCGGCCACCTTGGCGAAATCCTCGCCGCCCTTCACGCGGACCGCGATCTTCTTGGCCTCGTCCTCGTTCTCGACCAGGATATGGCGGGCGCGGACCTCCTGCTCGGCCGGCACGCTCTTGACCGTTTCGTCATAGAGCTTGCGGGCGGCCTCGGGGGTCACAGCCTTCTTGGATTCCTGGTCGAGATACTCGTCGAGCAGGGTCTTGTCCCGGTTATAGGCGAGCTTGCGGGCGAATTCGGCGCCGCTGCCGACCTTGGCCGCCTCGGCGGCCTTCGCGCCGAGCTTCAGGTCGATCATGTAGCCGGTCAGCAGTTCGCGCTTCTGCTCCTCGGGCACGTTCGGCATCTGGAGAGCCGGATCCTCGGACGCGATGGCGAGATCCCCTTCCGTAATCTCGACTCCGTTGACGCGGGCGATCACCTTGGCGGGATCGACGGCCGGGACGGCAGCCGGGGAGGTCGCAGGCGCGGCCGGGGTCGCAGGAGGGGTCTGGGCGAGGGCAGCCCCGGCCATGAGCGGCATGGCGACGCCGAGGGTCAGAAGGCTCTTACGGAACGTGAATGAGCGAGACATGTGGATTCCTCTGGTGAGCGTGATCGCCCACGGACAGCGACGATCAGATGGCCGAATGTGTTTACGTTTGCAAGTGATGGCATATTTATGTCACAGCAGCGCCGCTCGCGGGGTCTTGAAGGGGCCTCCGGGCCGCTCGGGACTGCGCTACTAAAGTCATGGTCTTTAAGATGCGCTCCGGCGTAATTAGGTCTATAAGGCGGCGCAAACGCTCCATTCTCCTGCATTCTGGAATTTCGAAGGCTCTCGATGTTCGGTTCTCTCGCGAAGAAAATCTTCGGCTCGGTCAATGAACGCCGTCTGAAGTCCTATCGGCCGAAGGTAGCGGCCATCAACGCGATGGAGGCCGAGCTGGAGGCCCTGTCCGACGAGCAGCTCCGTGCCCGCACCGAGGACTTCAAGGCCCAGCTCGCCGCCGGCAAGACCCTGGACGATATCCTGGTGCCCGCCTTCGCCACGGTCCGCGAGGCGGCCAAGCGCACCCTCGGCCAGCGGCATTTCGACGTGCAGCTTATCGGCGGCATGGTGCTCCACGAGGGCTCGATCGCCGAAATGCGCACGGGCGAGGGCAAGACCCTGGTGGCGACCCTGCCGGTCTATCTGAACGCCCTTGCCGGCAAGGGCGTCCACGTAGTGACGGTCAACGACTACCTCGCCCGCCGCGACTCCGAGTGGATGGGCCAGATCTACCGCTTCCTGGGCCTTTCGGTCGGGGTGATCGTCCACGGCCTCGACGATGTCGAGCGCGCCGCCGCCTATGCGGCCGACATCACCTACGGGACCAACAACGAATACGGCTTCGACTACCTCCGCGACAACATGAAGTACGAGATGGCGCAGATGGTCCAGCGGGGCCACAACTTCGCCATCGTGGACGAGGTGGACTCGATCCTCGTCGACGAGGCCCGGACCCCGCTTATCATCTCCGGCCCCCTCGACGACCGCTCCGAGCTCTACAACGCCATCGACGTGGTGATCCCGCGCCTGAACAAGAGCGATTACGAGCTCGACGAGAAGCAGCGTTCCGTGGCGCTGACGGAAGAGGGCACCGAGAAGATCGAGGCGCTGCTGCGGGAGATCGGCCTGCTCAAGGAGGGCGATCTCTACGACGCCCAGAACGCCACCCTGGTCCACCACATGAACCAGGCCCTGCGCGCCCATACCCTGTTCCAGCGCGACAAGGACTACATCGTCCGCAACGGCGAGGTGGTGATCATCGACGAGTTCACCGGCCGCATGATGCAGGGCCGCCGCTATTCGGAAGGCCTGCACCAGGCGCTGGAGGCCAAGGAGAAGGTTCAGGTCCAGCCCGAGAACCAGACGCTGGCGTCCATCACCTTCCAGAACTATTTCCGCCTCTACGGCAAGCTCGGCGGCATGACCGGCACGGCCGCCACCGAGGCCGACGAGTTCCTGGAGATCTACAACCTCGAAGTGGTCGAGATCCCGACCAACCGTCCCGTTTCCCGTATCGACGACGACGACGAGGTCTACCGGACCGTCGAGGAGCGCTACAAGGCGGTCATCCGCGATATCGAGGCGGCTTCGGCCAAGGGCCAGCCGATTCTGGTCGGCACCACCTCCATCGAGAAGTCGGAGCATCTGGCCGAGCTTCTGGTCCAGGAAGGTTACAAGCTCATCGACTTCGAGAACCCGCAGGCGCTCGAACCCCTCTACCGCGACGCACGGGCGGGCCGGGGTACCAAGCACTTCGCCGTGCTCAACGCCCGCTTCCACGAGCAGGAGGCCTTCATCGTCGCTCAGGCCGGCGTGCCCGGCGCGATCACGATTGCCACCAACATGGCTGGCCGCGGCACCGATATTCAGCTCGGCGGTAACGCCAAGATGCGCATCGAGCGCGAGCTTGTCGGCATCGAGGGCGAGGAACGCGCCCGCCGCGAGAAGGAGATCCTCGACGAGGTCGTGGCCTTCAAGGAGCGTGCGCTTGCCGCCGGCGGCCTTTACGTGCTCGGCACCGAGCGCCACGAATCCCGCCGCATCGATAACCAGCTGCGCGGCCGCTCCGGCCGCCAGGGCGATCCGGGCCGCTCCAAGTTCTACCTGTCCCTCCAGGACGACCTGATGCGCATCTTCGGCTCCGACCGCATGGACGGCATGCTGCAGAAGCTCGGCCTGAAGGAAGGCGAGGCCATCATCCACCCGTGGATCAACAAGGCCATCGAGCGGGCGCAGGCGAAGGTCGAGGCGCGCAACTTCGACATCCGCAAGAACATCCTGAAATACGACAATGTCATGAACGACCAGCGCAAGGTCGTGTTCGAGCAGCGCAAGGAGTTCATGGCCGAGGAGAGCGTTCGCGAGACCATCGACGACATGCGTCATGGCGTGATCGAGGACATCGTCTCCCGTGCCATCCCCGAGAACGCCTATGCGGAGCAGTGGGACGTCGAAGGCTTGAAGCAGAATGCACTCAACTTCCTCAACCTCGACCTGCCGGTCGAGGAATGGGCCAAGGAGGAAGGCATCGCCGACGACGAAATCCGCGAGCGCATCACCAAGGCGGCCGACGAGGCCTATGCCCAGCGCATCGAGGCCAACACGTCGGAGGTGATGAACTACGTGGAGAAGCAGGTTCTGCTGCAGAGCCTGGATCACCTCTGGCGCGAGCACCTCGTGACCCTCGACCACCTGCGGCAGGTCATCGGCTGGCGCGGCCTGGCCCAGCGCGATCCGCTGAACGAGTACAAGTCCGAGGCGTTCGAGCTGTTCAACGGCCTGATCGGCCATCTGCGCGAGCAGGTGACGGGCCAGCTTATGCGCATCCAGGTGGTCTTCCAGCAGCCGGAGCCGCAGGGCCTCCCGCCCATGTTCGCCCAGCATCTCGATCCGGCTACCGGCGAGAACGAGTTCGACATGCCCCAGGGCTCGGCCTTCGGTGAGGGCGGAGCCCTCGGCTATGCGGCAACGTCCGTGGATCCGTCTACGGGCGCTCAGCGCGACCCGAACAATCCCTCCACCTGGGGCCGGGTCAGCCGCAACGAGCCCTGCCCCTGCGGCTCGGGCAAGAAGTTCAAGCACTGCCACGGGCAGTTCGTGGCGTAAGTAAAACGCTAAAGATGACGTGAGAAAGCCCGCCCAATCCGGTGGGCTTTTTCTTTGAACCACCTTGGCCCTGAGGCACCTTTCTACCTCCGTTGCGCCAGCAGATCTCGCCGGCGGCAAGGGGTAGAATGGGCGCAACTCACGTGCCACGGCTCCGGGCGGTGCCCGGTCGGGCGCGACCGCTGCCGAACCGAAGGAGAGGGCCATGTCTCATGTCGGAAGCTGTTTCTGCGGTGCCGTCCAGGTAGAGGTCAGCGGGTCGCCGGAGGCCATGGGCTATTGCCATTGCCAATCCTGCCGCTCGTGGTCCGGTGGACCCGTGAATGCCTTCAGCCTGTGGAAGCCCGAGGCCGTGCGGGTCACCTCCGGCGCCGAGCATCTCGCGACGTTCGAGAAAACCCCGTTCAGCCAGCGGCAATACTGCTCAAAATGCGGCGGACACCTGATGGCCAACCATCCGACGATCGGGCTCGTCGACGTGTTCGCCGCGACGATCCCGACCCTCGACTTCGTTCCCGCCGTCCATCTCAATTATGCGGAGACGGTGCTGCCTATGCGGGATGGGCTGCCGAAGATGAAGGACTTTCCGGCCGAAGTCGGCGGATCCGGCGAGACGATGGCCGAGTGAGAAACCGGGAGCCGAACGTTTAGAGTTCATGGCCGACGGAGCTGTCGGGCGTGTGCGGTGAGGGGGCGATGTCGTCCCACAGGCTTTCGCTCGTGTCGCAATCGGTTTTCGATGCGCTTCCCACAGGCTGAACCAGACCGATGGTTTCGGACGTGTCCGCGATCTCATGGACGATCTTGGCGCGCGTCTCGGTCAGGAACTGCCCGCGGTCCCGCACCGGCACCATGAACGCGCTCACGCCACCGATCACGCAATCACGGTAATAGGCGTCGAGCATCGCGTCCTCCCGCCGGTCGGTGCGATGAAGCATGATGGGAAGGCCGTTGATCGTGATGCCACGCGCCACCGCCCGGTCGCGTGCCTCCGTGACCAGGGGCCCCTGGTTGTTGGAGCCGTCGCCCGAAATATCGATCACGCGCCGTCCGGGCAGGAAGGGCCCGAAGGAGAATAGAGCCAAGCTGAAGTCGATGGCTTCCGAGATCGAGGTTCCGGCCTCCCGGCGGATGGGGGCGTGGGCCAGCCGTTCGGCAAAGGCGAAGCTGTCCGACGGACTTTCCAGAACGGTCCAGGGCACCATGACGTTCTGGACATGCGGGTGCGCACCGGCCCATTCCACATACGTGACGGCAATGCGCCCCAGCATCCCGCTGCGGATGGCCTGGTGCACCATTCCCGAACGGAAGGCCTCCACATAGCCCTGCCGCTGCAGGGTCTGCTCGTCCGGGTCCATGGAGGTGGAGATGTCGACGGCCAGCACGAGGGCGACGTCGACCTCGTCGGGCGCCCGATGCCAGGCCGGAGCGACGCTCAGAAGCCCCGCCACGAGAACGGGGAGCAACCATGAAGTCTCGGGACACCGCATGGCGATCCCCCTTCGAACATCGGACCCAAAAGTGGATCTGCACTTTTGGGGTTGATCCGATGCGCTGGATCGAAGATCCCGGCCCCCTCGGATCTTCGGATGTTACGTCAGCTTTCCTTGCGGCGATAGGATTCGTGACAGCCGCCGCAGTTCTGGCCGACCCGCTGGATCACGGCCTGCAGGCCGGCCTGATCCGTAAATCCCGCCTGTGCTGCCTTGGCATCCTGCTCGAGCTTGGCCGCACGGGCGTCGAAATCCGCCTTCCGTTGCCAGATCGCAGGAAGCGCATCGGTCTTGCCGCGATCCGAGCCCGCCGGGAAAAGCCCGGGGATCTGCTGCGCGTTCTGGGAAATTCTCTGGAAGGCCGCCTGGGCGGTGGCCGCATTGAACGGGACCTGTCCCCGGGCCATGCCAGTGAGAGCGCGGACCTGTTCCTGATTGTTCTTCATCAGGTTCTGGCGCTGGACGACCGGGTCGTTGGATTGGGCGAGCACTCCGAGCCCGCTGGCGATCAGCACGGTGACTGCAGCAATGACGGTCCTTCGCATGGCGACCATCCTTTCTCCTCAATGACAGGATGTCTTCGCGCCCTGGACCAAGCCATAGGAAAAGAGGATTAGACGCGGCTATTCGGCTGAACAGTCCAATCCTAGCCTCTGACATTTTGCCCGAGCCTGGGTGCTCGCCCCCGGGCGCGAGCCATGCCATAAGGCCGCAGCAACTCCTCCAGAGCATCGCGACCGGCAGTGGAATTCACTTCCGGATCCATTCGATGCTCTTTTCCCTTTGAAGCGCGCATCGTTCGGAGCGGAAGACCGGGACCTCTTTCCGCACGATGCGCCAGGCCTGACGATTTATGATTCGCGTCGAGAACATCAGTAAGCAGAACAGCCACAGGATTCTCTTCATCGAGGCTTCTGGAACCCTTCAGAAGGGCGAGAAGATCGGCCTGGTGGGTCCGAACGGCGCGGGCAAGACGACGCTCTTCCGGATGATCAACAAGGAGGAGCTGCCCGACGAGGGGCAGGTTTCCGTCGATCGCGGCGTGACCATCGGCTATTTCAGCCAGGATGTGGGCGAGATGGCCGGCCGCAGCGCCGTCGCCGAGGTGATGGAGGGCGCAGGCCCGGTCAGCGCCGTAGCGGCCGAGTTGCGGGAGCTGGAAGCCGCCATGGTGGACCCGGACAAGGCGGACGATCTCGACCGCATCATCGAGCGCTATGGCGAGGTGCAGGCACGCTACGAGGAGCTGGATGGCTATTCCCTCGAGGGGAGAGCGCGCGAGGTGCTGGCCGGGCTGGGCTTCAGCCAGGAGATGATGGACGGCGACGTGGGAGCCTTGTCGGGCGGTTGGAAGATGCGCGTCGCGCTTGGCCGCATCCTCCTGATGCGACCGGACGTGATGCTCCTCGACGAGCCGAGCAACCACCTGGATCTCGAGAGCATCATCTGGCTGGAGGAGTTCCTGAAAGGCTACGATGGTGCGCTGCTCATGACCTCGCACGACCGCGCCTTCATGAACCGCATCGTCAACAAGATCATGGAGATCGACGGCGGCTCACTCACCACCTATTCCGGCGACTACGAATTCTACGAGCAGCAGCGGGCGCTCAACGAGAAGCAGCAGCAGGCCCAGTTCGAGCGCCAGCAGGCCATGCTCGCCAAGGAGATCAAGTTCATCGAGCGCTTCAAGGCGCGGGCCTCCCACGCGGCCCAGGTGCAGAGCCGGGTCAAAAAGCTGGAGAAGATCGACCGGGTCGAGCCGCCGAAGCGCCGCCAGGCAGTGGCCTTCGACTTCCTGCCCGCTCCGCGCTCCGGGGACGACGTGGTCAGCCTGAAGGGCGTGCACAAGCGCTATGGCAGCCGCACCATCTATGAGGGACTGGATTTCGCCGTGCGCCGCAAGGAGCGCTGGTGCGTCATGGGCGTCAACGGCGCCGGCAAGTCGACCCTGCTGAAGCTGGTGGCGGGCTCCGCGACGCCCGATGACGGGGCGGTCACGGTCGGCGCGAGCGTGAAGATGGGCTATTTCGCCCAGCATGCCATGGAGGTCCTCGAAGGCGACCGCACGGTGTTCGAATTTCTGGAGGATTCGTTCCCGCAGGCCGGGCAGGGATCGCTTCGCACGCTCGCCGGCTGCTTCGGCTTCTCCGGCGACGACGCGGAGAAGAAATGCCGCGTGCTCTCCGGCGGCGAGAAGGCGCGCCTCGTCATGGCCAAGATGCTCTATGACCCGCCGAACTTCCTGGTTCTCGACGAGCCCACGAACCATCTCGACATGGCCACGAAGGAGATGCTGATCGAGGCCCTGTCGAAATACGAAGGCACCATGCTCTTCGTCTCCCACGACCGTCACTTCCTGGCCGCCCTGTCCAATCGCGTGCTCGAGCTCACGCCGGACGGCATCCATCAATATGGCGGCGGCTACACCGAGTATGTGGCACGCACCGGCCAGGAGGCCCCTGGTCTGCGCCACTGAGCAGGCTCAGAAGAGTGAAACAAAAAGCCCGGCCAGCGTGCCGGGCTTTTTGTTGATGTCGCTACGTCAGCTTTAGGCAAGCATCGTCGTGAATAAGGCAAGGACACGACAACCTTTTTGGAACAGGACCCTGCCGAAGGGTCCGATCCGCAACCCTTTCTCAGTTCGGGCCGAAACATCATGGCATTGAATACCTCCCTTCCGGTGCTCATCGTGGACGATTACCAGACGATGCTGCGCATCATCCGCAATCTCCTCAAGCAGATCGGCTTCACCGATGTCGACGAGGCCAAGGACGGTTCGGAAGCCCTGGGCAAGCTCAAGGAGAAGAAATACGGGCTCGTGATCTCCGATTGGAACATGGCGCCGATGACCGGATTCGAGCTGCTTCAGAAGGTTCGCGCCGACGCGGAGCTGAATGCCCTTCCCTTCATCATGATCACCGCCGAGGCCAAGACCGAGAACGTCGTGGCGGCCAAGCAGGCGGGCGTGAACAACTACATCGTGAAGCCCTTCAACGCGGAGACCCTGCGCTCGAAGATCGCCGCGGTGCTGGGCGAGTAGCCGCCATGCGCCTTCCGCCACCCGTCTCTTTCGACCCTTTGAGCCTGGACCTGTTGGCTCAGTCCCGCGAGAGCATCGCCGCCCGGCGGCATGCGGAGCTCATGCGGGGCATGGCGGCCATTCATGCGGCACTCGAGCCCAACAGCGGGGCTTCCAAGGCTCTCCTGGATCAGATCCGTACCGATCTGCGCGAGGCGCTCAGGCTCAAGGAAGAGCTCGACGCCATCACGGAATCGATCCAGCGCACGAAGCGGGAGATCGCAACCCTGCATTCCCACACGCCGGGCGGGCAGGTGACCAGCGTCACGGATGAATTGGGCGCCGTTGTCTCCGGTACGGAAGCGGCCACCAACAGCATCCTGGCAGCCGCCGAGGAGATCGACGAGATCTCCGGAACGCTTTCCTCGCGCCTGTCCGGCGAGGAGGCTGCGATGACCCAACGGATCTCCGACAAGGTGATCACGATCTTCGAGGCGTGCAATTTCCAGGACATCACCGGTCAGCGCATCAGCAAGGTCGTCGGTTCGATGAAGTTCATCGAGGAGCGCGTGACCCAGATGGCGCATATCTGGGGCGGTCTCGAAAGCTTCAACGACGTGGACGCCTTCCAGATGCCGGACCGTGAAGGGGACGAGGCCCTGCTGAACGGGCCGGCCCTCGACGGCGACCCGAACCGCACCTCCCAGGATGCCATCGACGCCCTGTTCGGCTGATCGGGCCTGCACCGCGAAAGCAGTCAAAGCCCGGCCATCGTGCCGGGCTTTTTGCCGTTGGTCACTGCCGGAGGAGGGTGAGGTCGGTCGTGGCGCGGAGGGGGCCGTTCGTGCCGATGCGGTCCGTGACGACGATCCGGAAGCTGCCCGCATCGAGGCTGGCCACGCGCATCCGAGCCGTCGTGTCGCCATAGAGGGGCCGCGGCCATTCGATGGCCAGGTCGAAATCCTTTCCCACCTGACGGCCCTTGAGCAGGGCCGTCCCGACCCGCGAGCCCGTATACGTGCCTGTGACCTGACCGGACCGGGGATCCCATGACAGGCGGGCGCTGACCGATCTCGCCATGATCAGGTAAGCCCGGCACGTGCCCTGGAGCGAGAGATCCGTCGATCCCTGCTGATGGATCGTGAAGCTGCAACTGACCCGATGGGAGCTGGCGTCCGGCCCTTCCAGGATGGTGCCTGTCGCGGAGAAGGATCCGGCGTAGAGGTCGAAAGCAGCCGGCGCGGCGGCCGCGTCCCCGGTCGCGGCACAGGCCAGGAGAATGGCGCCATAGGCTCGGCGGGACGAAAGGTCATGCATCGATGCCTCCCTTGGGTCCGGCGCTCCGGCGCATCTGTGGGTTCCGCTCGACGCGCTCAGCCGGTCCTATTCAACCGCCGATCCGCGCTTTCGCTCCGGAGCGGCGTGACGTCCCAGCAGCATAAACAAAAAGCCCGCCGGTGAGGCGGGCTCTTGCGTCTTATATCGGAAGGAGCGGTTCAGTTGGCGGCTGCCACATTGACCCCGGTGGAAGCCTGCGCCCTCTTCTGCGGCACGGCTTTCATCGCCGGTGCCGCCGCCTTGAGGGGAGCCGGAGCGACCTGGACCGTCGCGGCCACGGGCTGTGCGTCCGAGGTGCTGAACAGGTCGGTCACGCCGCTGAACATCTTCTTGTAGAAGGGCGTCTCCTGCGCGGAGGACGCCGCAGCAGCGGTTGCGACCGGCGCGGTCTGCTGGGTCACTGCCACGCGGCTTTCGGCCTGACTGCGCTCAGGCCGCGAGGCGGGCACCTCCCTCATCGACGCGAAGGCGAGCGCGGTCGACGGCGTGTCGATCTTCTCGCGGCCGCTGTCGTCGAGCGCGATCTGCTGCGGACCCGAAGAAATGCCCTCGGTGCGGCTCACGAAACCGAGCTTGCTGTCGGACACGCCCGAGGCGCTGGCCAGGGCGGCGCGGAAGGATTCGTGCGTATCGCCGTCGTTGTAGACGAGCTTGATCGGCTTTTCGCCCTTGGCGACCAGCTCGGCCACCTCCTGCTCGTCGTGCCGCTGCTTCTGCGCCACGGAGGCCATCGTGCTCTCATCCACGTTGAAGGTGTAGCGGTGGTTGGCGACGGCTACGCGCAGCTCTTCCTTCGACACATCGAACGTGTCGGAGCCTTCCTTCAGGTTCTTCCAGAAGCCGATATTCGGGTCGAGCCGGTGCTTGGCCAGGTTCTCGGCCGTCATCCGGAACGGATAGGACTGGAACTGGAAGCCCCGCTGACCGGCGCCGAGGGCCTCGCGGGCGATGGCGTAGATCTCGGCGATGTTCTGGTCCGTCATGGCGAAGCAGCCGCGCGAGGAACACGCGCCGTGAACCATGATGTCGCCGCCGTTACGGCCGAAGGATCGGTCGTATGCGTTCGGATAGCCGGTATCGAACGACAGGTAATAGGCCGAGTTCGGGTTCATCTGGGCCGGGGTGACCGTGTAGAAGCCCTCCGGCACCTGGCGGTCGCCTTCGCGGGTCTTGGGGCCGAGCTGGCCCGACCAGCGGCAAATGGGGTAGGTCTTGAGGAGCGCATACTTCCCGTTGGAGCCGCGCTTCCAGACCTCCAGCTCCGATTCCTTCTTATAGGCCCGGACCAGGATAGGGTCTTCCTTGGACATGCCCTTGGTCGACATCAACGCCATCGTGGCAGGCGGAATCGGCACAAGGTGTCGTGTGGAGCTACGGGAAAACTGGTCGTCCTGACAGGCGGCAAGCGCGAGCACCAGGCTCGCGGCCAATGCAAAACGCTTCATCATGGGGGACCCCGCAATTTTTGATCTGCCGGCGTCTGTGCCGGTCAGTTCCCCTTCAACCCCTAAATCGTTAGCCTTAACTGGCCCTTACTGCAAGCGGTGCCGTAACGGAGTTATGCTGAATCGGAGGTAAAAGACCCGGTTGCGAGAGGTTTCGGCACCGCTCATCGGAGAGACGAATGTCTCTTCCGGGGTAAAGGAGGGGCGGATCCGCCAGAGGAACCCGCCCGAGGGTCGGGCGAGCCCTGACGAGAAGGCAGCTTCAGAGCTTGCGGCCGATATTGAGGAACTTGTCGGCGCGGTGGTCGCGGATCTCGGCCGGGCCCATATTGTCGAGGTCGTGCAGGGCTTCCTCGATGGCGTTGCCGGTGGCCTGGATGGCCGCCTGCGGATCCCGGTGGGCGCCGCCCACGGGCTCCGTGACGATGCTGTCGATGATACCGAGCCGCAGGAGATCCTGGGCCGTGATCTTCATGTTGGTGGCCGCGTCCTGGGCGCGGGCCGCGTCGCGCCAGAGGATCGAAGCCGCGCCTTCCGGGGAGATCACGCTGTAGATGGCGTGCTCCAGCATCAGCACCTTGTTGGCCGTGGCGATGGCGATGGCGCCGCCCGAACCGCCTTCGCCGATGACGACGGAGACGTTCGGCACGCCGAGGGCCAGTTGCATCTCGGTCGAGCGGGCGATGGCCTCGGCCTGTCCGCGCTCCTCCGCCTCGATGCCGGGATAGGCTCCGGCGGTGTCCACGAAGGAAATAACCGGCAGGTTGAACCGGTCGGCCATTTCCATCAGGCGCACGGCCTTGCGGTAGCCCTCCGGGCGGGCCATGCCGAAATTGTGCCGGATGCGCGTCTCGGTGTTGTAGCCTTTTTCCTGGCCCATCACGCAGACGGGCTGGCCGCGGAAGCGGCCGAAGCCGCCGACGATGGCCTCGTCCTCGGCGAATTTGCGGTCGCCGGCGAGCGGGGTGAACTCGGTGATGAGACCGGCGCAGTAATCGACGAAATGCGGACGCTGGGGATGGCGCGCGACCAGGGTCTTCTGCCAGGGCGTGAGCTTGGCATAGAGCTCCTTCAGGGCGTCGGCCGCCTTGACCTCCAGGCGCGAGATGTCGTCGGTGATGGAGACGGCGTCCCGGTTCTCACCGAGAGCCCGGAGCTCCTCGACCTTGGCTTCCAGCTCGGCGACGGGCTTTTCGAAATCGAGATAACTGCGCATCAGACTCTATGAACATGAAGGCCGGCGTGACCGGATAGCCCTGCCGAAGCGGGCCGGACACTGGCGTTTTGGAGGACTCAAGTCAAGTTGAGCCTGGAGCATCGGACCCAAAAGTGGGCCCACTTTTGGGTCCGATGCTCAGTTTTTAAACTGCGCATCGTACAGGTCGGAAAACCGGGGCCACTTTTCCGCACGATGCGCTGAACTTACTCCTGTAAAACCCGGCGGAATCAAGGACGGCGACGCCATTCGCGAGGCAGGGGCGGCCGGAGCCGGGACGAAAACCGGTGAGAGGCGCCGGGAGCGGCGCACCGCATGGACGGCTCCCGGCCGGTAGAGCTGCTTCGTCGCCTCCACGATGTGAAGGCCCGCGAACGGCAGCGAAAACCTGGCGCCGACCTGTTCCCAGGCCTGGGCGCTCTGGAGCAGGAGGCGGTTGCGCAAGGGCGGGACATAGAGGGTTTCGGCCCAGCCCTCGGGGGAGAACCAGGTCTGGCGCATGAGGCTTTTGAGCTGCGAGCGGCTGTAGGGCTGCCCGTAGCCGAAGGGGGTCGTGTCCATGCGTGCCCACAGGCCGCGCCGGTTGGGGGCCACCAGAATGATCCGCCCGCCCGGGGTGAGGATGCGCCAGATCTCATGCAGAAGCTCGCTCGGGCTCTCCACCGTCTCCAGGGCATGAACCACGAGGACGCGGTCGATGGAGGCATCGGGCAGGGGCATCATCAGCGGGTCGACGAGCGCCGAGGCCGAGGCGCCGGATTTGGGCCAGTTCACCACCCCCTGGTTCGCCGGCATGAAGGCCAGCGTCCGCTCGCTTTCGTCCTTCACGGCCGAGAGATAGGGCGGCGCATAGCCGAGGCCGAGCACGCGCAGGCCCGTGAGCGGGCCCCAGAACCGGTCGATGGCGCGTCCGACGAATCGGCGCGTCACGGCTCCCAACGGGCTGGCGTAGAAGCCGCGCAGATCGGTAATGTCGATGCTCATGCCCTCAACAGGATGCCTCTCGACCCGGACCGGCAAGCGATTGCGGATCCGGGTCTGGTTTCACGCGCCGACTGTTCCATGATAGCTCAGAGCACATCAAGACGAGGTGCCTCGATGTCCGCCCAGATCCACGCCTTTCTCTGCCTCCAGGACAATATCGGTGTTCTGGTCCACGATCCCAATACGGGGGCCTGCGCGGCCATCGACGCGCCGGACGAGGGGGCGATCCTGGAGGCTCTCGCCCGGACCGGCTGGCAGCTCACCGACATCCTCGTCACGCACCGCCATGCCGATCACGTGCAGGCCGTGGAGCCGTTGAAGCGCCGCACGGGCTGCCGGGTCGTGGCTTCGGCCAAGGCGCGCGAGGCGGTCCCGTCCGCCGATACCTATGTGCGCGAGGGCGATACGGTGCATGTGGGCGGCCTGCAGGCGCATGTCTGGGAGACGCCGGGCCATTGCCTGGACCACGTCTCCTACTGGTTCGCGGAGGATCGGGCACTGTTTGCGGGCGACACCCTGTTCACCCTTGGCTGCGGGCGCATGTTCGAGGGAACCTACGCGGAATTCTGGGCCACGCTGCAGCGTCTCGCCTCCCTGCCGGACGAGGCGCGGGTCTATTGCGGGCACGATTACACGCTGTCCAATGCACGCTTCGCGCTCGCCGCCGATCAGGATAACGGGGCCCTGAAGACGCGGACGGCGGAAGCCGAGAAGGCCAAGACCGAGGGTCGTTTCCTCGTGCCGACGACCATCGGTCGGGAGAAAGCCACAAACCCGTTTTTGCGGGCCGGGGAGCCTGAGCTCGCGAAATCCGTTCATAAGGAAGGAGCGGCGCCCGTGGAGGTGTTTCAGGCCTTGCGCGAGTGGAAGAACAGGTTCTGATGAGGGCATGACCTTGCAGGAGCCGACAGCCTCATGAACGATCACAGCCTCATCATCGGACTCGAGAGCCGTCTCCTGAACGCCTGGCCCTCGTTCGATTATCAGCTCTACGACGGCTGGGTCCTCCGGCTGGCGAACGGCTATTCGAAGCGGGCCAATTCGGCGACGCCCTTCCGGTCGGATATCGGCCTCGACGACGAGCTTCTCGATTACATGATCGCGCGCTTCGTGGAGGCCAATGTTCGTCCCACCTTCCGCCTCAACGGAATAGAGGCGCCTCAGGCGGACGAGCTGCTGAAGGAACGCGGGTTCAAGGATATCGAGCCCACGCATGTCCTTGCGGCCTCGATCCAGAGCGGCGATTGCGAGATGGACCCGGAAGTCAATATCGAGCCGCAGGCTTCGAAGCGCTGGGTGCGGGCGGCGGCGGAATCCTATGGCGGCGACAAGGCCGACGACGAGACCCTGATGAGGATCGTCTCCCGGATCCGTCAGAAGACGGCATATGCCACCCTCAGCCTCGACGAGAGGCCGGTCGCCTGGGGGCTCGGCGTGGTGGAGCGCGGCTATGTCGGCCTCTACGACATCGTTGTGGCGCCGGACCTGCGCGGAATCGGCCTGGGCCGCCGCGTGGTGGCGAGCCTCATGGCCTGGGGCTGCCGGGAGGGCGCGCATACCGCCTATCTGCAGGTGCGCGAGGAAAACGAGATCGCCCGTGCGCTCTATGGCACGCTCGGCTTCGAGACCGCCTACCGCTACACACACCGGGTCATGCCGGGACGGTCTTCTTCGGTGTGAGGGTGGCGACCAGCGCGCCGGCTACGATGAGGCCGCAGGCGAGTACGAGCGTCAGGGTCGGCTCCGCATAACCGGCAACCACCAGCAGCAGGGTCGACAGCACCGGCGTCGCATAGGAGGCGACGCCGAGGAAACGGATGTCGCCGCGCTTCATGCCGATGTCCCAGACGTAGAAGGCCGCGCCCACCGGGCCGAGGCCGAGTGCCAGAAGGGCGAGCCATTGCGTCGTCGTCTCAGGCCAGATTGTGGTCTCGAAGGCGAGGTGGCAGACGAGGCTCAGGAGCGAGGTCATGAGGCAGAAGCCCGCCACCGCATCGGTCGGCACCTGGCCGAAACGGCGGGAGAGCACCGAATAGCCGGCCCACACGAAGGCGGCCACGAAGGCGCAGATGTAGCCCGGCATGTATTCGGCGCGTGCGTCGAAGGCACCGCGCCCGGCGATCAGCACGACGACGCCGGCAAATCCGAGCAGCGCTCCCACGATATGCGCCCGCCGCAGATGCTCGCCGGGCAAAAGCGAGGAGAACAGCACGATCAGCAACGGCCAGAGATAGTTGATCAGCCCCGACTCGGCTGGAGGCGCCCAGCGCAGGGCCGCGAAGTAAAGCGCGTGATAGCCGAACAGGCCGCCGATGCCCAAGGCCCAGACGACGGGCTTCTGCCGCAGAGCCTTGAGCCCTTGAGGCCGCACGATCCAGCTCCCCACGCCGACCAGCCCGCCGACGAGGAACGTCATGGCATTGAGCTGGAACGGGGGAATCGTGCCCGTCGCCGCCGTGAACAGGGCGAGCATGGACCAGAGCAGGATGGCGATGAGGCCGATGGAGGTGGCGGTGCGAGTCGTCATGGCCGCCACTAGCATGTCTTTCTAACGGAAGCGAAGCTCAGGAACGGAATTTTCGATTTTTTGTAATTTTATCGCACTTGGTTGGCAAAAATTTCATCAAGGTTGTAAAGGGGGAGAGGCGAAGGCGCATTTGTCCGAAAGGCCATTTTCTTGAATTCTACCGGCTTAAAAGCTCATCAGGATGTTAGGGCTGCGATGATGCTCGTCTACGTTCCGAACGGGTTCGAATGCTCAGAGCCGAAACTGGAACAGGAAAGCTCAGAATATGGTGCGTGTACGATCGACCTAAGCGGTCTGGCCTTGCGCTTCCGCGTTGCCAAGATCACACCGACAAAAGTCGGGCAGTTCGTAACCTTGTGGAAGCGTATTGGAGGCGGTCCGATCCGGCCTTTCGATATGTCCGATCCGGACGATCTTTTCGTGATCAGCTGCCGTAAAGATCGGTGTTTGGGCCAGTTTGTCTTCCCAAAGTCAGTTTTGCGCGATCACGATATCGTTGCGAAGGATGGTAAAGGCGGTAAGCGCGGCATGCGCGTTTATCCACCTTGGGATCAGCCGACCAGCCGCCAAGCATTGCAAACACAGCATTGGCAACGCGATTATTTCTTAGACATCCTCGGAGATCGCCCTTTGGACAATACAAGAGCTCGGATGCTCTATGGTCTGGAGAAATGACTAATAGGTCGTGCGCCCACCGCTGAGATCGAAGGTGGCGGCCGTGGTGAAGGAGTTCTCTTCGGAGAGCATCCAGGTCACCATGGCGGCGATCTCGTGCAGTTCGGCGAAGCGGTCGCGCGGGATGCGCACACGCATGTACTCGATGAATTCCGGGGTCAGGGAATCGAGGATCTTCGTCTTGGCGGTGGTCGGTGTGATGCAGTTCACCGCGATCCCGGTTTTGGCCAGTTCCTTGCCCAGCGACTTGGTGAGCCCGATGATCCCGGCCTTGGCGGCGCTGTAGGCGGCGAGGTTCGGGTTACCCTCCTTGCCCGCGACCGATGAGATATTGACGATGCGGCCGTAATCGTTCTCCTGCATGATCGGCACGATGGAGCGGCAGCAATTGAAGGTGCCGGTCAGGTTGACCTCAACGACGCTGCGCCACTCATCGACGGAATAATCGACGAGAGGCTTGACCGGCCCCGTGATCCCGGCGCCGTTCACCAGGCCGTCGATGCGCCCGAAGGCGGCGCGGGTCTGCTGCGCGGCGTGCTCGACCGACAGGCTGTCGGAGACGTCGACGCTCACGCCGAGGCAATCTTGCGAGAGCGCGGCGGCGCTGGTCTGGGATTCGTCGAGGCGAAGATCCCAGATGGCGACCCGAGCGCCCGATTGCACGAGGCGCTCGCCGATCGCATAGCCGATGCCGCGGGCCCCTCCCGTGATCACGACGGTTTTGCCCGCCATGTCGATGCGGTTCATCCCTCACATACTCCGTGTTGCAGGCCGGATACGGCGCATCGTCCCGGGTCCGGGACGATGCCGTGCTGGTCAGGCCATGTATTGGCCGCCGTTGATGGACAGGGTCGAGCCGGTGACGAAGCCGGCTTCGTCTGCGGCCAGGAAGAGCACGCTGCGGGCGATTTCCTCCGCCTCGCCGAGACGGCCGACGGGGATGAGCGGCAGGATCTTCGACTTGAGAACCTCTTCGGGGACGGCTTTCACCATCTCGGTCGCGATATAGCCCGGCGCGATCACGTTGACCGTGACGCCCTTGTTGGCATTCTCCTGCGCCAGCGCCTTGGCGAAGCCGATCACGCCCGCTTTCGCAGCGGAATAGTTCGCCTGTCCCATCTGGCCCTTCTGGCCGTTGATGGACGAGATGATGATGATGCGCCCGAACCCGCGTTCCCGCATCCCCTCGATCACGGGGCGCGTGCAGGTGAACATGGAATCGAGGTTGGTGCGGATGACGGCGGACCACTGATCGTAGGTCATCCTGTGGAACATGCCGTCGCGGGTGATGCCCGCATTGTTGACCAGGATGTCGACCGGGCCGAGCTCGGCTTCGACGGCCTTGATGCCGCTCTCGCAGGATGCCGCATCGGAAACGTCGAACTTGAAGACCGGGATGCCGGTCTCCTGCTTGAACTGGTTGGCGGCTTCGTCATTGCCGCCGTAATTGGCGGCAACCCTGTAGCCCGCATCCTTCAAGCCTTTTGAGATCGCGGCACCGATGCCGCGGGTGCCGCCGGTGACCAATGCAACACGCGCCATGCTGTTTCCTTCCCAAGACCGTTCCCGTGCGGATCTCTCGAGGATCCCTTCATTGTCGGGTGGCTCGATCCGAGCCCCCACAACATAGCTTAGGATATTTGACGGAACGGGAAAGAGAGAAGCTCCGGAATTTCCGGAGCTTCATGACGTTTTAGCAGTTTCGGTGCGTCAGGGCGCTTTAGCGCTCCAGGCACATGGCCACGCCCATGCCGCCTCCGATGCAGAGGGTCGCGAGCCCCTTCTTGGCGTTGCGCCGGCCCATCTCGTGCAGCAGGGTCACGAGCACGCGGGCGCCCGATGCGCCGATCGGGTGGCCGATGGCGATGGCGCCGCCGTTCACGTTCACGATGGCCGGATCCCAGCCCATGTCCTTGTTGACCGCGAGCGCCTGGGCGGCGAAGGCCTCGTTGGCCTCGACGAGTTCGAGGTCGGACACCTTCCAGCCGGCCTTCTCCAGCGCCTTGCGCGAGGACGGGATCGGGCCCGTGCCCATGATGGCCGGATCGACGCCGGCGGTCGCCCAGGAGGCGATGCGGGCGAGCGGGGTCAGGCCGCGCTTCTCGGCCTCGGCTTCCGTCATCAGCACGATGGCGGCGGCGCCGTCGTTGATGCCCGAGGCGTTGCCGGCCGTGACCGTGCCTTCCTTGGAGAAGGCGGGGCGCAGCTTGGCGAGCGATTCGACCGTGGTGCCGGCGCGGATGTACTCGTCCTGGTCCACGACGATGTCGCCCTTGCGGGAGGCAATCGTCACGGGCGTGATCTCGTCCTTGAACCGGCCTTCCTTCTGGGCGGCCTCGGCCTTGTTCTGGGAGCCGGTGGCGAACTGGTCCTGCTCCTCGCGGGTGAGCTGCCAGCGCTGGGCCACGTTCTCGGCGGTGTTGCCCATGTGGTAGCCGTTGAAGGCATCCATCAGGCCGTCCTTGAGCATGGTGTCCATGAGCTTGAAATCGCCCATCTTGGTGCCGGAGCGCATGTAAGCCGCGTGGGGCGCCAGCGACATGGATTCCTGGCCGCCCGCCACGATGATGTTTGCGTCGCCGTTGGCGATCTGCTGCATGCCGATGGCGACCGTGCGCAGGCCCGAGCCGCAGAGCTGGTTGAGGCCCCAGGCGGTTTTTTCCTGCGGGACGCCCGCCGCCATGGCGGCCTGACGGGCCGGGTTCTGGCCCTGGGCTGCGGTGAGGATCTGGCCGAGGATCACCTCGTCCACCTCCCCGCCTTCGACCTTGGCGCGCTCGAGGGCCGCCTTGATGGCGATGGCGCCAAGCTCATGAGCCGGGGTGTTGGCGAAGGCTCCGTTGAACGAGCCGACGGGGGTGCGCGCCGCGCCGACGATGACGATCCTGTCTCCGGCCATTCCTCTCTCCTCATGCTGATTGTCTGGTCGCAGAATGAATGTAGTGCCGGGTCGATCAAATCCCCAGGGGGTAGGATGTCAAGGACCGGATCATGCAACCCTGCTCAGACGCGCCTTAGACTTTTGACGCTTTGATCGTCCGGCATAAGACTTATAATCATGAACGGCTGGCAGCCTGCGGATCGGGATCGGGGAGGTCGGCCATGGTGGTATTCCCGGGAGCGTATCGGGCGAAATGGCGACGGACAAACAACCGACGGTCATCAAGAAATATGCCAACCGCCGCCTCTACCACACGGGCACCTCCACCTACGTGACGCTGGAAGATCTGGCCGGCATGGTGCGCAAGGGCGAGGACTTCGTGGTCTATGACGCGAAATCCGGCGAGGAGATCACCCGTTCGGTTCTGGCGCAGATCATCTTCGAGCAGGAGAACAAGGAGGGGCCGAACCTCTTGCCCGTCACGGTGCTCCGCCAGTTGATCCGCTTCTACGGCGACAGCATGCAGGCCCTGGTGCCGAGCTACCTCGAATTTTCCATGAACAATCTGTCCCAGGAGCAGCAGAAGCTCCGGGAGCAGATGGCGCAGGCCTTCGGACCGGGAGCCTTCCAGGCCATGGAGGAGCAGGTTCGCAAGAACATGGGCTTCTTCACGGAAGCGATGCGCATGTTCTCGCCCTTCCCTCAGGCCTCGTCGGGAGCGCCAGAGGCAAAGCCGGCAGCCAAGGGTGAGGAGGCGAACGACCTCGACCGCCTGAAGCAGCAGATGGCCGACATGCAGGCCAAGCTCGACAAGCTCGCGAGCAAGTAGTCCGGTTTCAGCCGCGCGCCTTCTTCAGCATCCGCTGCAGGCTCGAAGCCTGCGGCACGGCCTCCGGCTCGCCGAACAGCCCGCCTTGCAGGTAATCCACGCACCAGGACGTCAGCAGACGGGCGGTGGCTTCGTCCTCCACCCATTCCGCCGCCGTGGCGATGCCGAGATGCTGGGCCCTGTCGATCAAGGTCCTGACGGTGAGCCGGTCGCCGGTCGAGCGCTTGAGCGGCTGGATGAAGACGCCGTCGATCTTGAGGAGGTCGACAGGCAGCATGCGCAGCTGGTCCGGCGTCACGTAGCCCGCTCCGAAGCCGGTGAGCGCGACGCCGACGCCTAGGGCCTTCATGGCATGGAGACGGCCCAGAATCGTCCGGCACTCGGCCAGGGCCGCCTCGGGAACCTCGACGATGAGCCGCGACTCGATGCCGGGCCGAGCCCCGAGATGGGCCGCCAGCATGGGCAGCCATTCGGCATCCTGCAGGGTCTTGGCCGAGACCGGTAGCGCCAAGCGCTGGCCGGGATGGTCCTTCAGGTGATCGGCCGCAAGCTCCAGCACGCGTCCGTCGACAAGGAGCGCGAGGTTCGTGTCCTTGAGCCTCGGCACCGGGCCGAGCAGGAGTGGATGGCCTTCAGAACCTAGTAGGGAAGCACAGGCCTGCATCAGGGCCGGAGCACGGCTTTGGGCCTCCACCAGCGGCCGGCAGGCGAGTGTCAGGCTCCGGCTGTTGAGGGCGTCGACCCAGTCGAACGGGGTTCGGTCGGCAGCCCGGGAGGGGAGCTTCGGGCGTGCGTCGTAGAGCTTGCAGGCTTCCCCGCTCTCAAGACCCGAGGCCAAGGCCTGCTCGGCGAAACGCAGCAGCTTGGTGGCCTTGAAGGTATGGTCCGGCGCGCAGGCCGCCCCCAGTTTCAGCGAGGCGACGGCCGGGTGATCCTTGAGGAGCCCGGCGAGGCGCCTCATGGCGCTTGGAGCATCGGCGGCCGGGCAGCAGGTCAGGGTCAAGGCGAAGCGATGGGATCCGAGGATGGTGAAGAGGTCGTGGCGACGCATCATCGGGCGCACCTTCCGGGCGATCTCCGCCATCGCGTCGGCCCCCTCATTGTCGAGGGCACCGACGATCAGGGTGCAGGTCTGGGACACCCTCAGGGCTTCATTGATGCCGTTCTGAATGCTGCACAGAAGCTCCGAGCGCTGTTTCAGCATCGCGGGCAGCTGGTCCCGCGCGCCCGGAACCGGATCAAGGCGCAGCTGACCGCGGGCGAAGGCCGGGAGCCCATGGGGATCCGGCTGCCACCGACCCGCATCCTCGACCAGCACCACGCGGTCAGGGTCGAAGCGAAGGGCATACCGGGTCTCATAGGCGCCGCTCAGGGTTTCGGCTGACGCGATGGCATTCTGACGGGACAGGCCGCAGCCGGGTTCGACCAGGTGAGAGAAGCCTTGGCCTGTCTTCGGCAGGTCTTTCGCCGGCAGGCCAAGGGTTTTGGCAGCGCCGGGCCCCCAGGTGAGGGCATCTGAGACCATGTCCCAGGTATAGAGGACGCTGACCGTCGCAGGGAGAGGGCTCCGCGAGGCTTGACGTCGCGGCCGGGAAACGCCCTTGAAAAGCCCCGTCCGGCCCTGCCTCTTCGTCGCCATCACACTCACCCTCGAAATACGCACGAACCGGGGTGGCCGAAGATGCCTTCACAAGCCTGACTGCCCGGGAAATCAGAGCATCGGATCCGATGCTCATTCTCTATGATTGGCGCATCGTTGATGCGGAAAACCGGATCCACTTTTCCGCCCGATGCGCCGTGGGGTACAGGATCCGCCCTCAGGTTTAATGAAGGGTAAAAAGCGAAGAGAAATCAGGGTGTTTGGGGATTGCGGGCATAAAAAAACCGGCGCTCTGAGGCGCCGGTTCGGATTGTCGCATGTCGCGTCGATTACGCGTCGGTCTTCACCTTGAGGACCTGACGGCCACGGTACATGCCGGTCTTCAGGTCAACATGGTGAGGGCGGCGCAGCTCGCCGGAATCCTTGTCCTCGATGTAGGTCGGGGCCTGCAAGGCATCGGCGGAGCGACGCATTCCGCGCCGCGAAGGCGACGTTTTTCTTTTTGGAACGGCCATTTCTCGTCTCCGGTTAAAATAGCGGAGCGCCCGCTCAACCGGGGAACGCTCACATCTCAAACTTGATGAGGTTGCGCCTCATACAAGGTCTTTGGGGAAATATCTAGCCCCTCGGAGCAATCCGAGGGTTTTTCATTGCCGCAGGGATGTCTTCAGGGCTTGAGGCAATCGCTGAAGGGGGCTGCTCGCTCCATGCGCGCCTGGAGCTGGCCCGCCAGGGCCCGGTGGCCAGACCGCGGGCGGGCAGGATTGCGCACCAGGGGATTGGGCAGGGCCCGCGCAAGCAGGGCCGCTTCCTGACGGGTCAGGTTCCTGGCCGGCTTGCGGAAATACTTCTGGGCGGCCGCCTCGGCCCCGAAGACGCCGTCGCCCCATTCGGCCACGTTGAGATAGACCTCCATCATCTTCCGCTTCGACCAGATCAGGTCGAGGTAGAGAGCGACCGGGATCTCCAGCCCTTTGCGAAGATAGGAGCGGCTCGGCCACAGGAAGAGGTTTTTCGCCACCTGCATGGGAATTGTCGAGGCGCCACGGGACGGTCCGTCTTCGTCGGCGGCCTCCATCACGTCCCAGAGCGCATTCCAGTCCACGCCATTATGCTCGCAGAAGCGGCTGTCCTCCGACGTCATGACAGCAAGAGGCAGGTTGGGCGAAATCTCATCGAGCCTGACGAAATCCCGCTCCACCGGCTGCAGGGTGAGCCAGCGGCCGAGCATCAGGGTCGAGACCGGGGGCACGGCCCAGTACAAAAGGCCTAGCCAAAAGACCGCCCCGACCCATAAGAGAATGAGACCAAGGCCGATCTGAACGACTCGGCGGAGAAAGCGGGCGACCGTCATCGGCTTCCGCGGCCGTCCCGACCGCAGCGTCCATTTCGGCCTCGCTCGTCCATCAACGCTCCCCTCGGGCGGAGCGGCGGCTCCATCCGAATTCAGGCTCATCATGACGCCATCCACCAGCACTTTCACGACACGGCTCTCCGACGCCGCGAGGGTTGTTGAAGCAAGTCTCGAAGCCTTGCTATCAGACAAAGCCGCTCCCGGCGAGCTTGCCCGTCCGCCCCGCCTCATGGCCGCCATGCGTCATGCGGTCCTTGGAGGCGGCAAGCGCCTGCGTCCGTTCCTGACCATCGAGGCGGCGCGCCTCTTCGGGGTGGAAGGGCAGGGGCCGCTCAGGGCAGGCTGCGCGGTCGAGCTCCTGCACTGCTATTCCCTGGTGCATGACGACCTGCCTTCCATGGACGACGACGACCTGCGCCGGGGGCGTCCGACCGTCCACAAGGCCTATGACGAGGCGACCGCCATCCTGGTGGGCGATGCCCTGCAAACCCTTGCGTTCGAGGTCCTCGCCGATCCGGCGACGGCCGGAGATCCGGCCGTCCGTTCCGACCTCGTGCTCGGCCTCGCCCGCGCCTCGGGCTTGGGCGGCATGGTCGGGGGACAGCTGCTCGACCTGACCGCCGAGGGACGCTACGGAACCGCAACCATGAGCGAGGCCGACGTGCGGCTGCTCCAGATGATGAAGACAGGCGCCATCCTGACCTTCTCGGTCGAGGCGGGCGCGATCCTGGGGCAGGCCGATGCCGCGGCGCGCGGGAAGCTCGTCGAATACGGACGGGCGCTCGGGGCGGCCTTCCAGGTCGCGGACGACATCCTCGATCGCGAGGCCACCTCGGAAGCCCTCGGCAAGCGGACCGGAAAGGACCAGGAGAAGGGCAAGGCCACCCTCGTCGACCTGCTCGGGATGGAGGGCGCCCAGCGCGAGTGCCGGCAGCTCGCGGAGAAGGCAGAAAGCGCTCTCGACGGGTTCGGCCCGCAAGCGCAGATCCTGCGCGAAGCCGTACGCTTCGTGGTGGAGCGGCAGGTTTAAAGGGCAACTTTAAGTTGAGACTGTCGGCACCCAGAATTTCAGCTTCACGTGACCGGGGCGGCGGTTGTGCGGAACCGAGCCTGCGGGCACGCCGCCATTGGCGAGGATGACCTTCCGCGACGCCTCGTTGTCGTCGTCGCAGGTGATCAGCACCTGCGAGAAGCCTTCCGAGCGGCAGACCGGTAGGATCATGCGAAGCGCCTGCGTGGCATAGCCGCGCCGCTGCTTCCAGGGTACGATCGTGTAACCGATATGACCGTAGATGGCGACGGGCAGGTCGTCCGTTCCCCGTTGGAAGCGAAACCCGATGCGGCCGCAGAACTCCCCGTCGCTGATCCAGAAATCGTGGGCCGGGAGGCGGGGCACCTCGCGCCCGTCCGGCAGCAGGACCATGGCGCTATGGTAGAGGTCGCGGAGAAAGCGCTCAGGATTGCGCCGGAGCTGGAAGAGCTGCTCGCGGCTGACATCCTGGTCCGTGTTGGGCGACCAGCCCCGCGCGAGGGCGTCGGCGTAGAAGGGAAGCCAGTTCAGGCTCGGGCGAACGAGGGCGATGTCTGTCATGGACCGCCCAGACTGACATCGCCCGAACTCAAGGGCAACAGGCCTACACCGTCACCTGCGTGCCCACTTCCACAACGCGTCCGGTCGGGATCTGGAAGAAGTCCGTGGCGTCGCTTGCCGACTTCGCCAGGCTGATGAAGAGCTTGTCCTGCCACAGCGGCATGCCCGACTGGCTCGCGGGACGGATCGAGCGCCGTGACAGGAAGAACGACGTCGCCATGATGTCGAACTTGAAGCCCTGCTTGCGCAGGATCGCGAGGCCGCGCGGGATGTTGGGCGTTTCCATGTAGCCGTAGCTCAGGCGGATGCGCCAGAACGAGTCGCCCACATGCTCGAGGGCGACGCGGTCCTCGTCCTCGACGCGGGGAACGTCCGCGCTGTTGACGGTGAGGATCACGTTCTTCTCGTGCAGCACCTTGTTGTGCTTGAGATTGTGCAGGAGGGCGGCCGGCGCCGTATCCGGGTCGCTGGTCAGGAACACGGCCGTGCCCTTCACCCGGTGCGGCGGGCTCTTCTCCAGCATCTGTACCAGTTCGAGGAACGGCACGTCGATCTTGCGGGTCTTGTCGAACAGGATCCGGGTTCCCTTCACCCAGGTCCACATGACCACGAAGAAGATGCTCGCGATGATCAGGGGGACATAGCCGCCGTCGAGAAGCTTGACGAGGTTCGATGACAGGAAGGTGAGGTCGATCAGCAGCAGGGGAATCATGATGAGGCCGGTCTTCACCGGGCCCCAGCCCCAGCTCCGGCTCATCACCAGACAGGCGAGCAGGGTGGTGACCACCATAGTGCCGAAGACCGCGATGCCGTAGGCGCTGGCGAGGCTGCTGGAGGAGCCGAAGAGCAGCACGAGGCCGACGACGGCACACAGAAGAAGCCAGTTCACCCGCGGCAGGTAGATCTGCCCCTGGTGCGTCTCCGAGGTGAAGCGAACCTCCAGGCGCGGCAAAAGTCCGAGCTGCACGGCCTGACGGGTCAGGGAATAGGCGCCGGTGATCACGGCCTGGCTCGCCACGATGGTCGCGAGCGTCGCGAGGATCACGAGGGGCAGGAGCAGCCAGGGGGGAGCCAGGAGGAAGAACGGATTGGTGATGGCTTCCGGGTTGGACAGGACGAGGGCGCCCTGACCGAGATAGTTCAGCGCAAGCGCCGGGAAGACGACGGTGCCCCAGGCCACTCGGATCGGGTTGCGGCCGAAATGGCCGAGATCCGCATAGAGCGCTTCGGCTCCGGTCACGGCAAGGCAGACGCTGCCGAGAATAGCGAAGGCGGTGCCCGGATGCGTCAGGAGGAAGGAGACGCCGTAATACGGATTAAAGGCCAGGAACACTTCCCAGTCGTCGGCGATATGGATCAGACCGAGGCCGGCCATCGAGATGAACCACAGGAGCGTGAGCGGGCCGAAAAAGGCCGCCACCTTGCCGGTGCCGCGGCTCTGCACGGTGAAGAGGGCGATGAGGATCACCAGGGCGGCGGGCAGAACATAGGCCTCGAACGTCGGCGTGACGAGTTTCAGGCCTTCGAGGGCCGACAGCACCGAGATCGCCGGCGTGATGGCTGCGTCGCCGTAGAACAGGGCCGCGCCCGCCATGCCCATCATGAGCACCGGCAGGCTTCTCCGTCCAAGTGCGCGCTGCGCCAGGGCGACCAGGGTCAGCGAACCGCCCTCGCCCTTGTTGTCGGCCCGCAGCAGCAGGCCTACGTATTTGACGGAAACCGTGAGGATCAGCGCCCACAGCAGGAGCGACAGGATGCTGATCACCAGTTCGCGGGTCAGGGGAACGGGCGTTCCGTGGTGTCCGCCGGTAGCGGCCATCACCGTCTCCCGCATGGCGTAAAGCGGGCTGGTGCCGATGTCGCCATAAACGACGCCGATGGCGCCAAGCGTCAGGGTCCAGAAGCTCGCCTTGGAGTGGCTGTCCGGTAAGGTGGCCTCTGGGGCCGCGGAATCTGCATGTCCCGGGGCGACGGCGTGCTGTTCTGCCATGTGTGCTTTTCTTCGCGAGCGTACCCGCAGACGGCCCTTGTTGAAACACCCTGAAAACGACGAAGGGCGGCTTGTTCTCCGCCCAATTCTCCATTGAGCGCAGCGGCCGTCATTGCCGGCGCGGCGCGCTCTCTAGCACATCGCGCTTTAGCTTAAAAACGGAATTTCGCCTGAGGTTCCATGGCCCCGCTTGCTGCCTCATTCGGCGGCATCGCGTCCGGGCTGGCCATAGTTCTTCTCTATGTAGTCGAGAACGATCTTCTGGAAGTCCCTGGCAAGCGTCGGACCGCGCAGGGTCATGGCCTTGCGGCCGTCGATGAAGACGGGGGCGGCGGGCTGCTCGCCGGTACCGGGGAGCGAGATGCCGATATGGGCATGCTTCGACTCGCCAGGCCCATTCACGATGCAGCCCATCACGGCCACGTTCAGGTTCTCGACGCCGGGATAGGTCCGGCGCCATTCGGGCATGGAGGTGGAGATCCAGTTCTGGATGTCCCGCGCCAGTTCCTGGAACACCGAGGAGGTGGTGCGTCCGCAGCCCGGGCAGGCGGCGACCAGCGGCACGAAGGTGCGGAACCCCATGGTCTGGAGCAGTTCCTGGGCCGTCTTGACCTCCAGGGTCCGGTCTCCGCCCGGTTCCGGGGTCAGGGAATACCGGATCGTGTCGCCGATGCCCTGCTGGAGCAGGATGCCCATGGCGGCGGACGAGGCAACGATGCCCTTCGTCCCCATGCCGGCCTCGGTGAGGCCAAGGTGAATGGCATAATCGGACCGGCGGGCCAGATCCTGGTAGACGGCGATCAGGTCCTGCACGGCCGAGACCTTCGCCGACAGGATGATCCGGTCCTTCCCCAATCCGATCTCCTCCGCGCGGGTAGCGGAGAGCAGGGCTGACTGGATCATGGCCTCGCGGGTGACCCAGCGCATGTCGCGCGGGTTCGCCGAGGCCGCGTTCTCGTTCATGAGATGGGTCAGCAATTCCTGGTCGAGCGAACCCCAATTGGCCCCGATGCGCACCGCCTTCCCGTATCGGATCGCCTGCTCGACGATGGCGCCGAACTGCCGGTCCTTCTTCTCCTTGAAGCCGACATTGCCGGGATTGATGCGGTACTTGGCCAGCGCTTCGGCGCAGGCGGGGTGATCGGCGAGGAGCTGATGGCCGATATAGTGGAAGTCGCCGACGAGCGGCACATCGATTCCCAGCCGGTCGAGCCTCTCGCGGATCCTCGGGACGGCGGCGGCCGCCTCATCGCGGTCCACGGTGATCCGCACGATCTCCGAGCCTGCCCGGGCAAGCGCGGCGACCTGCTTCACGGTTGCGTCCACATCGGCCGTATCGGTGTTGGTCATCGACTGGACGACGATGGGCGCACCGCCGCCGACGATGACGGAACCCACGCGCACGCCCACCGTGCGGTGGCGCGGGGCGGGGCCGGCAAAGCTCTCAGAGAACGAGGAGGTCTCGGGAGACGAGATGAAGGACATGCTGCAATCCACGGCGGCAGCTCCGGGCTGCCCGCCGTTTAGCTGATGCCAAAAGCCCTCTTCGTCAAGCGCGGCTTAGCGCATCGGATCCGGACGCGTGCCTGTTTCGGGGCCGCAGGATGCGTCGATGGAACGTCTCAGTGAACATCCTGGCAATGGGTGCAGCGCCCGGTGATCTCCAGGATCTTCGAACGGGGCTGGTAGCCCTGCTCCTGCAGGACCTTGAGCACGGTCTCGGCCACGTCCGGAGCCGTGATTTCGTTGACGTCTCCGCAGCCTTCGCAGATCAGAAAAGCCGTGGTGCCGTGACCGCTGGAGGTGCTGGAGCTGGCGATATAGGCGTTCAAGCTCGCGAGCCGATGCACCAGACCCTGTGCGATGAGGAAATCCAGGGCGCGATAGACGGTAATCGGAGCCATGCGCCGTCCGTGCGATCCGAGCAGATCCACCAGATCGTAGGCGCCGAGCGGCTTGTCGGCGCCATGGAGCACTTCAAGGACCCGGCGGCGGATCGGTGTCAGGCGCGCTCCCTTGGCCTGGCAGAGATCTTCCGACAGCGCCATGGCCCGTTTCGTCTTCTCGGAGGTTCCGGAAGCGTGAACTGGAGCGCCGCCATAGGGAAGCTCCTGGGGAAGAGACGGTGAATGGGCCATCCGGTCGATCCTCGTAAATCGCTGACGTAATTCCTGCGGTACCCGCATCCGAGATGCGGATCCACTTCATATATGTAGGTTATAACACTACTCGTTTGAGGAGGCAATCCAGCTTGGCAAGGTGCCGCTTCGCCGGCCGAGGATCAGGGTTGCCGGAAGCGCCAGACGTTGGATTTCTTGATGTCCGCATCCTCGAGGGTGCGGGTCACGGGAACTTCGTAGGCAGCCAGGATCTCCAGCCGATCCTTGGGAAGGTAGCTGCGTCCCGGATCGCCGATCAGCACTGTGGCGCCCCTCTCGCTCAGGGCGAACAGCCAATGGATGACCCTCTCGGCGAGATCACGCTCGTAGCAGATATCGCCGGCCAGCACCGTGTCCCAGCCTCCGTCCTGCCCGACGATGTCCGCCTGGAGCGGGGTGATCAAGACCGCATTGGCCGCGGCATTGATGCCCATGGCCGCGATGGCGAAGGGATCGATGTCGCAGGCGGTCACCTCCGCAGCCCCGGCCTTCAAGGCCGCGATGGCGACGAGACCCGAGCCGGAGGCGAAATCCAGGACGCGCCGTCCGCTCACCGTTTCCGGATGGTCAAGGATGTAACGGGCGAGCGCCTGTCCGCCCGCCCAGGCGAAGGCCCAGAAGGGCGGCGGCAGGCCGATCTCGCCCAGCTCCTCCTCGGTCTTCTGCCAAAGCTCCGTCGCTTCGTCGGCCACGTGCAGGGAGATTTCCGGCGCGTGGGGCACGGGGAGGAGGCGGGTTTCGGACCGGATGAAGGCGACGGGATCGGGAATCATGGGGCCAGCATGGAGGCGTAAAGCCGTTTGACGCTTTCGATGACGTCCCGTTCCGTGAAGCCGTCAAGAACCCGGGCCCGGGCTGCCTCGCCCATGCGGGCGACGCGATCAGGCTCGTCGGACAGGGCGACGAGCGCCTCGGCGAGCCCCCCGGCGTCGCCGGGAGGGACGAGGCGCCCTTCGACACCATCCCGCACCAATGTTCGGCATCCGGGGACATCCGTGGTGACGATGGCGCGGCCGCAGGCGGCCGCTTCCAGCAGCGTGCGCGGCAGGCCCTCGCCGCCCCGCGAGGGCAGGCAGGCGACATGGTGCTCGCGCCAGACGGAGCCCACGTCCCGCGTCGCTCCAAGCCAGGAGATACCGGGCTCGGTGCTCCATTTCTTCAGGGTCTCCTCCGGGATCGCCTTCGGGTTTGAGGGATCGGGCGCGCCGTAGAGGGACAGCTCGACGGCCGCGCCCTTTGCCCTTGCGGCGCGCACGGCCTCCACCGCCACGTCGATTCCCTTGGACCAGAGCATGCGGGCCACCACCGCGACCTTGAGCGGGGGCCGCGGGGGCAGGGGACTGGGCCTGAGAAGATCCGGATCGATGCCGGCGCCTCCGAGAATGGTGACGCGGTCGCTCGCCGGGTCGAGGCCGAGGAGCCTGGGGTCGTCCGTGTTCTCGAAGACGTAGCGGGTCTTGCCCGTCTCCAGGCCGCGCACGAGCAGGCGCACGGCGCGCTGCGACAGGCGCGCGACCATGCCCTTCCGGGCACCGAGGAAACCTGACCCGGTCAGCGCATAGACCCGGCGCGGAATGCCCGCCATGGCGGCGGCGAAGCCACCGACCAGGATGCCCTTGAGGGCGATGCAATGGACGAGATCCGCCTTCTCGTTCTTGAGGATCGCGGCCAGCTGCCCGGCGGCATAGCCCGCCGCCATGGGGTTCAGGCTGCGCCGCTCGGCCTCGAGCGGGATCACCTTGGCGCCCGTGGCCTCGATCACGTTCCGGTGCGAGCGCACCCGGGCCACGACTGAGACGTCGAGCCCGAGCTCGCGCGCAGCCCTGGCCATGGGCAGGAAGTGGGAAGCGAAGAACCAGTCCTCGGTGATCACGAAGACGAGCTTGCGGCCCTGGAGGTCAGGCTGAGGAAAGGCAGACAAGGTATCATCCGGATGAAACGGTTGCGCTCTTCTACCCTTCTCAAGGGGCAAAAGGGAACTCCCTCCATCGGGATCCGTTGCCGTCATCTTGAAGACAGGGAGAAAACAGACATGCCGGATTGGCTGCCGAACTTCCTGGCGACGATTGCGGGCATTCTCTCGACATCGAGCTTCGTCCCTCAGGTCGTCAAAGCCTGGCGGGAGCGGGATACGCGCGCGATCTCCAAGCATATGTACATCGTCACGGTCACCGCCTTCGTCCTGTGGTCGGCCTACGGGTTCATGATCGGCAGCTGGCCCATGATGGTCTTCAACCTGCTGAGCCTTGGGTTGAGCGCTACCATCCTGGTCTTCAAGATCCGCAACGAGAAGCGCAAATCCCAAGGTACACAGTCGCACAGGGAACCCGGACTGGTACGGTCCGGTTGACGTCTTGCACCTGAATCAAGGCTTCCCATGCTGGACCCGAACGCCACCACCGAGAACATCGTTGATCCCCGCGATGCCGCCGAAACGGCGGGACTGCGTTACGTCTCCGACGAGGAGCCCGGCATCCGGCGCAAGAAGTCCGGCAAGGGTTTTGTCTATACCAGGCCGGATGGCAAGAAGGTCGAGGACGAGGCGACGCTCGAACGCATTAAGTCGCTGGCGATCCCGCCCGCCTATACGGATGTCTGGATCTGCGCCAAGGCCAACGGCCATATCCAGGCGACAGGGCGCGACGCCAAGGGCCGCAAGCAGTATCGCTACCATGCCGCCTTCCGCGAGATCCGCGAGAGCACGAAATACGAGCACATGCTCGAATTCGCCAAGGGCCTGCCGGCGATCCGCAAGACCATCGACGAGCATATGAGCCTGCGCGGCCTGCCGCGTGAGAAGGTTCTCGCCACGGTCGTTCATCTGCTCGAGAACACGCTCATCCGCGTGGGCAATTCCGATTACGTCAAGCAGAACAGGAGCTACGGCCTCACTACCCTGCGCGACCCGCATGTGAAGGTGGAGGGCAGCGAACTGCGCTTCCAGTTCAAGGGCAAGAGCGGCAAGACGTGGCGCCTGCAGGTCAAGGACCGGCGCATTGCCAGGATCGTGAAGGCCTGCCAGGACCTGCCGGGGCAGGATCTGTTCCAGTATCTCGACGAGACAGGCGAGCAGCAATCGATCGCCTCGGCCGATGTGAACGCCTATCTGAAGGAGATCACCGGACGCGACATCACGGCGAAGGATTTCCGCACCTGGGCCGGAACGGTGCTGGCGGCGCTTGCTCTCGCCGAATTCGAGGAATTCGACAGTGATGCGAAGGCCAAGAAGAACATCCGCGCGGCTATCGAGAAGGTCTCCTCGCGGCTCGGCAACACGCCGAGCATCTGCCGTAAATGCTACGTGCACCCGGAAATCTTCGCGTCCTATCTCGATGGAGGCCTGCTGCTGGATATCAAGCAGGAGATCGAGACGGAGCTGCGCGAGGATCTCTCCAATCTCAAGCCCGAGGAGGCTGCCGTCCTGGCCCTGCTGGAGCAGCGGCTCTCCCGGGAAGCAGAGAAGCACGAAGAGAAGAAGCCCGCGAAGAAGCGTCGCGTTTCTTCGGGAAGAAAGCAGAAGGCTCAGCCCGAGATGCGGGTTTGAGGAACTGGACGGTTCAAGGTTGCTCTAGGCCGAGCGAATCCGGGATCCCTTTCAGATCGCCTCGTTTGCGCCTGCCTCTTGCGGATGTCGCGCGGACTTAAGGACTGAATGAGACCTTCCCGTCGCGGCCGGGCCTGTCCCGGCCATCCCGATTGGAAAAGCGCGGCGCTTCTCGGGTCGGGATCACCGGCACAAGGCGGTGATGACGTCGAGAGTATTGCATACAGTACGCTCGGCACCTTGACCGCTTGCGTCTCACATGGTCATTCCATTCGCATTTGCTGAAACTGATTGACATGAACCTCTCATTGAAAACGATTGCCGCCACCGTGGCCCTCCTCGCCGGCTTCATCGCCAGCGGAGCGACACTGTCGGTCGCACAGGAGCCGCAACCTCAGAGCTGGCCCGAGGTGAAATGCGCCCGCTACAAGAAGGCTTGGTCGGAGGCACTTGCCCATCGCGGCACGAAGGGCTTGAGCCGGGAATTCATCGATCGTCACGAAGCATTCCTGGCTTCGGGCTGCCTGACGAAGGGCGATGTCTGCCCGCGCTCGGCGGAGGAGCTGAAACTCGCCAACATGATGGTGGTGGCCGCCATGAATGCCGGAACGGCGAGCACGTTTCCGCCCTTCTCCTGCAGCAAGTGACGGGAATGTCCGCTGGAGTAAGCGGTGCGAACATTTCCCTGTTTCGTCCGTTAGGGCTTCGCCATCTCCGTTTCAGCGAGGCCCCGCCATGCGCATTCATCATCTCAATTGCGGCTGCATGTGTCCCGTCGGGGGAAAGCTTTGGGATGGCGCCAGCCCTGGCCTGACCGGTCATTTGATCTGTCATTGCCTGCTCGTCGAGACGGACGATAACGGTCTCGTTCTCGTCGATACGGGCTTCGGCTCCAGGGACGTGGAAGACCCCTATGGGCGCATCAGCCCGCTCTTCATCCACACCAACCGAATTCAGCTGGAACACCGCTATACGGCGCTGGAGCAGGTGAGGCGCCTCGGCTTCTCGCCTCGCGACGTGCGTCACATCGTACTGACCCATCTGGATTTCGATCATGCCGGCGGCCTCGAGGATTTCCCGGACGCGACCGTTCACGTCCTGCGCGCCGAGATCGAGGAGGCGGAGGTGAGGCAGGGCTTCATCCATCGCCGCCGCTACAGCCCCGGGCAATGGGATGAGGTGCGGAGCTGGCGCTTCTACGATCCGACGGGTGAGGGGTGGTTCGGTTTCCGTTCCGTGCGAGACCTCGATGGATTGCCGCCCGAGATCCTGATGATCCCGCTTCCCGGTCACACCATGGGCCATGCCGGCATCGCCATCGACACGCCGGAGGGCTGGTTGCTCAACGCGGGCGACGCTTACTTTCATCGGCACGAGATGGATGAGGATCCGTCCTGTACGCCGGGGCTCCGCGCCTATCAAAAGCTGATGGAGGAGGACCGGCCGCTGCGCCTTCACAATCAGGAACGATTGCGGGCTCTGGCAAACGACGGTCGCAGCAATGTCAAGATCTTCTGCAGCCATGACCCGATCGAGCTCGAGGCCCTGCAGCGTCTGAGCACGGGATGGCGACCGATTTCCGGGCACTATCATCCAATTCTGCGAGCCCATTAATCCACGAGAGTACTTGCGGCGAAGTCAGTCCGGCTTCTTCGTTAAAAGGGCTAAAAATCGCGAACGGAGCCGTTCCTAAGGGCGTGGAAACGGCTCCTCCCTCTGGTCGCTGCCGGCCGTCGCCCTAAAAGCAGGCTGGTAGGCCGATGAGGGGAAGCGGAAAATGGAATTCGATGCCCTGTTGCTCTCACGCATCCAGTTCGCGTTCACGATCGCCTTTCACATCATCTTCCCGGCTTTCACCATCGGTCTGGCCAGCTGGCTCGCGGCGCTGGAATTCAACTGGCTCCGAACGGGCGACCCGCTCTATCGCAACCTCTTCCGCTTCTGGGTGAAGGTTTTCGCCGTCTCCTTCGGGCTCGGCGTCGTGTCCGGGATCGTGATGAGCTATCAGTTCGGGACGAACTGGTCGCGGTTCTCCGAATTCACCGGCAACGTGCTCGGACCCGTCATCGCCTACGAGGTGATCACCGCGTTCTTCCTGGAGGCGGCCTTCCTGGGCATCATGCTCTTCGGCTGGGAAAGGGTCGGCGACCGCCTGCATTTCTTCGCCACCTGCATGGTGGCCTTGGGCACCCTGATTTCGGCCTTCTGGATCCTGTCCGCCAATTCCTGGATGCAGACACCCGATGGGTTCGCCATCGAGAGCGGCAAGGCGGTGCCGGTCGACTGGTTCAAGGTCGTGTTCAACCCGTCCTTCCCGCTTCGCTACGCCCATATGGTGATGGGCTGCTACCTGACGACGGCCTTCGCGGTCGCCGGCATGTCCGCCTGGATGCTGCTGCGGCATCCGCACGATGCGCCGGCCGCGAAGCTCGCCGCCTCGCGGCGCTCCCTGTCCATGGCGCTGTGGTTCGCCACCATCTTCGTGCCCGTGCAGATCCTGATCGGCGATCTTCACGGCCTCGGCGTGCTCAAATACCAGCCGACGAAACTGGCGGCCATCGAGGGCAACTGGGACAAGATGGCGAACATGCCGCTTCGCCTGTTCGCCCTTCCCGACGAGGTGGCGGAAACGAACCATTACGAAATTGCCATTCCGAAGATCGGCAGCTGGGTTCTGACCCACGCCTTCGACGGCGTCGTGCCTGGCCTGAAGGAAGTGCCGCCGGACGAGCGCCCGCCGGTCTTGCCGGTCTTCTTCTCCTTCCGCATCATGGTCGGCATCGGTTTTGCGATGCTCGGCATCGGGCTGTGGAGCCTCTATCTGCGCTGGAAGGGCACGCTCTTCACCAACAGAACCTTCCTGACCGCGGCCATGATCATGACGCCGTCCGGGTTCGGCGCCGTGCTCTTCGGCTGGTTCGTCGCGGAGATCGGCCGCCAGCCCTATGTGGTCTACGGCCATCTGCGTACGGCCGACGCGGTGTCTCCTGTCGCGGCAGGAGCGGTGAGCGCATCGCTCCTGACCTTCATCGTCGTCTATGCCTTCGTGTTCGGCTTCGGCTCCTATTATCTCGCGAAGCTGCTGCGGCGCGGGCCCGACCCGGTCGAGGATATGCGCGGAGACGATCTCGGCAAGAAGCCGAAGCGTCCGTTCTCCGTGCCGGACGAGGCCATCGAGGGACGCCCGGGCTATCGCGCGCAGCCGGCGGAATAGGAGGGCAGGGCATGTTCGGTTTCGGAACGGAACACGAAGGTTTGGCCTTCTGGCTGCCGCTGATCTGGGCGGGGCTGATCGCGGTCGCCGTCGCCATGTACGTGATTGTCGACGGATTCGATCTCGGGGTCGGCATCCTCTTCAAGGCGGCCGGCAGCGAGAACTGGCGCGACCGGATGATGTTTTCCGTCGCGCCCATCTGGGACGGCAACGAAACCTGGCTCATCCTCGGCGGCGGCGGTCTCTTCGCCGTGTTTCATATCGCCTATGCGGTGCTCATGCCGGCGCTCTACATCCCGATCATCCTCATGCTGATCGCGCTGATCTTTCGCGGCGTCGCCTTCGAGTTCCGGTTCAAGGCGGATCGCTCGAAATTCCTGTGGGACAACGCCTTCTTCTTCGGGTCGCTGCTGGCGACGTTCTTCCAGGGCATGGTGCTGGGTGCCTTCGTGCAGGGCTTTCCCACCGACGGCCGCCAGTTCACCGGCGGCACCTTCGACTTCCTGACGCCGTTCAGCGTGCTCACCGGCATCAGCCTGATCTGCGGTTATGGGCTTCTCGGCGCGACATGGTGCGTGATGAAGACCACGGGCGAGCTGGAGATCTGGGCGCGGCGCATGGCGGTGCGCTTTCTCCTCGCCACCATTCTCGCCATGGCCGTCGTGTCGGTGTGGGTGCCGTTCCTCGGGCGACAGATCGAGACGCGCTGGTTCACCTGGCCCAACATCGCCTTCCTCGCGCCGATCCCGCTGATCACGGCCTATGTCGGGTACAGACTCTTCCGTGACCTGGAGGAGGGCCGGCACGTCCGGCCGTTCTTCCTGGCCATTTCGCTGTTCCTGCTGGGCTATCTCGGCCTCGGCGTCAGCCTCTTCCCCTTCATCGTGCCGCCTGGCCTCACGATCTGGGACACCGCCAACACCGTCCATTCCCAGCTCTTCGCGCTGGTGGGCTTCGCCATCGTGCTGCCGATCACCTTCGCCTATACCGCCTATGCCTATTACGTCTTCCGCGGCAAGGTCGCCGAGGAGATCTCGGGCGGCGGCTACGGGTACCATTGATGCAGGCCGGAATGCAGCGCCCGCTGGGATCGCGCTCGAAACGCCTTCTCTGGTTTGTCTTCATTTATGTGGCGAGTCTCGTGGTCTTCGCGGGACTCGTCTACGGCCTGAGGGGCATCATTCCCCATTAGAGCATCGGACCCAAAAGTGGACTTGCACTTTTGGGATCCATCCGATGCTCCACTGATTGAAGAGCGCATCGTTCGAAGCGGAAAACCGGGGCCACTTTTCCGCACGATGCGCTAACGATAGGTGCCGATGAAGCCCTTGTCGGTGACGACCACCCAACGGGCGCCGCGGCGCTCGATGGCCTCGATGCGACCGACGCCGGGCAACATGCCGCCGGGCATGACTTCGTAGAGGCGGCGGCTGCGGTTCTCGACGAGGGCCGCGCCGTCATAGACCTCACGGAGCACCCACCCGTCGACGGGCTCGCTTTTCACGGGCTCGCTCTTCATCGGCTTGGGCGCGGGGGCTTCCTCGCGCAAGGCCGCTTCGGTCACCGGAGGTGCAGCCGGAACTGCCGGCTTCGTGGCGAGTCCGGCCAGGGTGGTCATGATCTGGCTTTCCATCCGGTCCAGCCTTTCCTCGAGGGAGGAGAGCTTCTTGCCCGGCTCCTGCAGGCTGATAGCCAGGCGCTCGACCTTGTCCGACAGCGTCGCCTGTCCCGACACAGACGATGTGGACGCGGTGTGCTCGATGTCCTTGAACGCGACGACCGTTTCCCGCAGAGCGTTCAGGTCGGTGCTCAGCCGGGCGAGGATTTCCTGGCTATGGGCTGTCTGGGTCTCCAGGCGACGGATGGCGTCCTGGTTGGCGAGCGTTCCCATATAGGAAGCGGTCCAGCCGATCCCGACGAGGAGCAGGGCCATGGCGGCCTGCCCCAGGAACCTTGCGGGCGATGCCCGGACGGACGCAACCGCCTTGCTCGGTGCAACTTTAGGGGAGGGGGCCGGTCTCAGGCCGAGCTTCGCGCTTCGGATGGCCTCTTCCAGAGCCGCATTGGCCGTTGGATCGATCTGGACGGGGTTGAGGGTGGATGCACCGGCCTGCTTCGCCGCTTCGCCGCCAGCCTGAGAACGTATGTTGTTGTCCATATTCCGACCTCATTTCCAGGTCAGAGAACGTTAACCCTGAATGTTTACCAAAGGGTTAGCTTTACAGTTAAGTACTTACGTTGCATGCCCTCTCGAAATGGAGAGGGTGTAATAAAATTCATATCAGAATCGAACTTTTTGTTGACATAGTTACATATAATAGGGTTACAAAAGGTGGCGTAACGGAATGCGACCATCTTAGGGGCATCTCTCATACCCATAAGAGTGCTGATAAACCGGGCCTTCCAGGCCTCACTATAACGGGATACTCTTTGGGGCCACTGCCCGATATCGCAGCCATCGCCAGATGGCGAACATTGTGATAAGGTATATCCTTGCACAATGGCTCTATCACCACGAAGGCGCCGGGTTAACTGGTCTGCCGATGGAAGAAGATTATGAAGCAGGCATCGAGAAATCGGGAAGACAGCACAGAGGTCCAAGACGCTCTGAAGTCGTGCCTTCCCTCCTTCACCGGGGTTGCCGCATTTTCGGCAGTGGTCAACCTCCTGGCCCTCACCGGCTCCCTCTACATGCTCCAGGTCTATGACCGGGTGCTGTCGAGCCGGAGCATCCCGACCCTGATCGGTCTGTCGCTGATCACGCTTGCGGCCTATTCCCTTTCGGGCGGGCTCGACATGCTGCGCGGCCGCATGCTGGCGCGCATCGGCGCCCGCTTCGACGAGCTGCTCTCGCACCGGGTCTTCGATCTCGTGGCCACGATGCCGCTCAAGGGCGCCAAGCAGGCCGAGAGCATGCAGCCGATCCGCGACGTCGACACGATCCGCGGCTTCCTGTCGAGCCTCGGCCCCACGGCCCTGTTCGACATGCCGTTCATGCCGATCTTCCTCATCGGCTGCTTCATGATTCACCCCGGCATCGGCGTCCTGTCGGTGGTCGGTGGCGTGGTCATCATCCTCCTGACCCTCTACACGGACGCCAAGAGCAAGGCCCCCTCCTACGAGGTGACCAAGAGCGGCGCCGAACGCCATGCCATGGCGGAGACGAGCCGCCGCAACGCGGAGACCATCCGGGCCAACGGCATGCTGGGCTTCCTGGCCAAGCGCTACGACGAGGTGCATGTCCGTCACGTCAATGACGGCCTGCGCGCCAGCGAATCCTCGGCGGGCATCAGTGCCTTCGCCAAGGTCTTCCGCATGGTGATTCAGTCGGCCGTCCTGGGCCTCGGCGCCTATTACGTGATCCAGGGCCAGATGTCGGGCGGCCTGATGATCGCCGGCTCGATCCTGATGTCCCGCGCGCTCGCCCCGATCGAAATCGCGGTTGCGCACTGGAAGGGCTTCACCGCCTCCCGCCAGGCCTATCGCCGCCTCCAGCACATCATGAGCCTCGTGCCGGCCCAGGGCCAGCGCATGCCGCTGCCCGCCCCGAAGGCCGCCCTGTCGGTGGAAGAGGTCTATGTCGGGGCTCCCGGCGCCTCGCTGCCCATCGTCCAGGCCGCCTCGCTCCGGCTCCAGGCCGGCCAGGGCCTCGGCCTCATCGGTCCCAGCGCTTCGGGCAAGTCGACCCTCGCCCGCGCCCTGGTCGGCGTATGGCCGACCCTGCGCGGCGAGATCCGCCTCGACGGCGCGGCCCTCGACCAGTGGGAGCCGGACGCTCTCGGTCGCCACGTGGGCTACCTGCCGCAGGACGTGGAGCTGTTCGAAGGCACCGTTGCCGAAAACATCGCCCGCTTCCAGACGAACGCCAAGCCGGACGACATCATCGCCGCGGCGCAGACCGCCGGTGCGCATGAGCTCATCCTCAATCTGCCCGACGGCTACGACACCCGCATCGGCGAGGGCGGAGCCTCCCTGTCGGGCGGTCAGCGCCAGCGTGTGGCTCTTGCCCGCGCGCTCTACGGCAACCCGTTCCTGGTCGTGCTCGACGAGCCGAATGCCAGCCTCGACGGTGCCGGCGACGAGGCCCTGAACCAAGCCATCCTGGCGGTGCGCAAGCGCGGCGGCGTCGTCGTCGTCATCACGCACCGTCCGGCGGCCCTTGGCCAGGTCGATCAGGTGGCCATCATGGAAGAAGGCCGGATCAAGGCCATCGGACCGCGCGACGAGGTTCTGCAGTCCGTCATGAAACGCAATGCGACGCCGGCACCGGCACCGGTGCGGCCGCAACAGGCGCCGGCCGCCCAGGCCACGAACCTGCGAGAGGTTGGTTAAATGTTGGTCATTCAAGCCCCCCAAAAACCGTCCGTCCACCAGCGGATCCTACGTCAGTCGACCATCGGCGGCGTGGCCATGATCGCCCTCTTCGCCGGGACCATCGGCCTCTGGGCCGCTACGTCGACCCTGTCCGGCGCCGTCGTCGCCGGCGGTCAGTTCGTGGTCGATACCAGCGTCAAGAAGGTCCAGCACTCGACCGGCGGCATCGTCGGCGAGCTGAAGGTCAAGGAAGGCGACCGGGTCGCCCAGGGCGATCTCCTGGTCCGCCTGGACGAGACCATGACCCGCGCCAACCTTCAGGTCGTGTCCAAGCAGCTCGACGAGTATCTCGGCCGTCAGGCTCGCCTGGAGGCGGAGCGAGATGGTGCGTCCATGATCGAGATGCCGGCAGAGTTCGCCGCTCGTCTCAATGAGCCGGCCATTCAGAAGATCGTGTCCTCGGAACGCACCCTGTTCATTGCGCGCCGCGCCTCCCGCGACGCGCAGAAGGACCAGCTCGGGAAGCGCATCGCGCAGTCCGAGGACGAGATCGTGGGCCTGAAGGCCCAGCAGACGGCAAAGGCCCGCGAGGCCGAGCTGATCGTGGCGGAACTGAAGGGCGTTCGCGACCTCTATGACCGGAACCTCGTTCCGATCACGCGCCTGAACGCCCTCGAGCGCGATGCCGCGAGCATCGAGGGCCAGCGCGGCCAGCTCATCGCCGGTGTCGCCCAGGCCGAGAGCCGCATTGCCGAGACCAAGTTCCAGATCATCCAGATCGACGAGCAGATGCGCGCCGAGGCGATGCAGGAGCTGCGCGAGATCCAGGGCAAAATCGCGGAATATACCGAGCGGCGCGTGGCGGCCGAGGACCAGCTGAAGCGCATCGACATCCGTGCGCCCAGCGACGGCTATGTCCACCAGCTGAACGTTCACACTATCGGCGGCGTGATCTCCCCGGCCGAGCCGGTGATGAATATCGTTCCGGTGAACGACAAGCTCGAGCTCGAAGCCAAGGTGCTGCCCAACGAGATCGACCAGGTGAAGATCGGCCAGAAGGCGACCGTGAAGGTCCATGCCTCCAACGCGCGCATGATCCCGGATCTGCACGGCACTGTCGCCCGGATCTCGGCCGACGTGTCGCGGGATCAGCAGACCGGCGCGACCTTCTATACGATCCGCGTCGAGCTGTCCCAGGATGAGATCAAGAAGCTCGAGAACCTCCATCTCATCGCCGGCATGCAGGCCGAAGTCTTCGTCGAGGTGAACCAGCGCACCCCGTTCGAGTATTTCTTCAAGCCCATGGAAGAGCAGATCGCCCGCGCCTTCCGCGAGCACTGATCCCTCCAGGCCGAACGAATATCGGAAACCGCGGTCGGGGCCATAAGCCTCGGCCGCGGTTTTCGTTTGAGCTCTCGGAGCGTTGTCCGTGCTGAACCATGCGCTCTTCTAAAGCATCGGATTCGATCCCAAAAGTGGGTCCACTTTTGGGATCGAATCCGATGCTTCTTCCTTAGTGTGTGCATCGTTGATGCGGAAAACCGGGTCCACTTTTCCGCATGATGCACTAGAAGTGGCGCATCAGATGGCATCCCAAAAATGCAAATCCACTTTTGGGTCCGATACGCGAGAGATTCGACCGCAGGCCGGCCAAGGCTGGAAAGTTCCGTGCGGAAACCCATAACAGGGGCGAGGGCCGTGTTCTGCTGCGGCCCTCCATCGAAGGCAAAATCCGAGGTCCCGTCGCAGGATCGGACCGGTCCGCTTCGATGACAGTCTTGGTTTTCTTGAGGAACTTAGCGTTTTGAGGATCATCTTCCGCTTTGGCGGTATCGCAATGCTCGTCGCGGCCATCGTCATCCTGGCCGTGCTGCCCTTTGCTACATCCTTCGTGGAACAATGGACGCGCCGCGACGTCGAGCTGCGATCCCGCCTCGTTTTCAACTCCGTCCGGGACCAGGTCAGCGGCCTCCTAGCCCGCAACGATACCCAGCAGGCCGGCATCCTGTTCGAACGCATCGCGACCGACGAGCGGGTTCTCGCCATCGGCTATTGCGACGGGCAGGATCTGCGCTTCCCGACCAGCAACATGCCTCCGTCCTTTTCCTGTGCGGAGGCCTCCCGGTCCGATTCGGAAAGCTTCTCCATCGTCAAAAATCAGGATCACAATATCCTGGTCAGCTCCTTTCCGCTGACCGTAGGAGGTCAGTCCGGGCATCTCGTGGTCCTGCACGACCTGAGCTATGCCGACCAGCGCGGCGGAGAGGCGCGCAACTACCTCTTCCTGGCTCTTGCCGGCGTCGCCTTCGGGGCCGCGGCCCTGGCGGCCATGATCGCGGCCATCATCATGCGTCGCTGGCTGGCCTCCATCCGGCAGGCCCTCGAGAGCGCCCGCGCGGGCAACGCCAACCCGCCCGCCGAGGAAAACATCATCCCCCTCGGGCAGGAAATCCGCGACGTGCTCCAGGAGCTGGAGGCCTCGCGGCGGACCATCGATGCCGCGCATACGGACTGGAGCCCCGAGACCCTGAGGGCCGCGCTCTCCAACGAGCTGTCGGGGTCGGAGGTCATCGTGGTGTCGAACCGCGAGCCTTACATCCACAACCGGACGGAGAGCGGCGAGATTTCCCTGCAGATTCCGGCGAGCGGCCTCGTCTCGGCCCTGGAGCCGGTGGTGCGCGCCTGCGGCGGCACCTGGGTCGCCCATGGCAGCGGCACGGCCGATCGGGACACGGTCGACGCCAATGACCGGGTGCCGGTTCCCCCGAATCACCCCTCCTATACCCTGCGCCGCGTCTGGCTCTCCGAAGAGGAGCAGGATGGGTATTATTACGGCGCAGCCAACGAAGGCCTCTGGCCCCTGTGCCACATCGCCTTCGTACGCCCGATCTTCCGAGAGGCGGACTGGCAGCTCTACCGATCCGTCAATGAGAAGTTTGCGGAGGCGATCGTCGCCGAGGCCAAGCGCGAAGACCCGGTCATCCTCGTGCAGGATTACCATTTCGCGCTCCTGCCACGCATGATCCGCGACCGGCTGCCTCGGGCCACCATCGTGACCTTCTGGCACATCCCCTGGCCGAACGCGGAAACCTTCGGCATCTGCCCCTGGCGCGAGGAGATCATCGACGGGCTTCTGGGCTCCTCGATCCTCGGCTTCCACACCCAGGCCCACTGCAACAATTTCCTGGAGGCCGTCGATTCTTACGTGGAAAGCCGCATCGACCGGGAGAAGGACTCCGTGTTCTTCGGCGGCGAGGAAACCCTGATCCGTCCCTACCCCATCTCCATCGAATGGCCGCCCACGGCCATGGAAGGCCAGAAGCCTGTGGAGGAATGCCGCAGGATCGTGCGCGAGCGTCTGGGGTTGTCCCCGGACATGCGTATCGGCGTCGGCATCGAGCGCTTCGATTACACGAAGGGCATTATCGACCGCATGCAGGCCATCGACGCGCTCCTGACGGAACATCCCGAATGGCACGGCAATTTTGCTTTCGTTCAGGTGGCGGCGCCTACCAGGAGCAAGCTTTCCAATTACCGCCTGCTCCAGGAAGAGGCCGAAGCCTTGGCGCGCGACATCAACGAGAAACATGGCGGCAACGGATATGAGCCCATCAAGCTCCTCATCCGCCATCATGAACCCGACCAGGTCTTCGAGCTCTTCCGCGCGGCGGATCTATGCATCGTGTCGAGCCTGCACGACGGCATGAACCTCGTGGCCAAGGAGTTCGTGGCGGCGCGGGACGACGAGCAGGGCGTGCTCATCCTGTCGGCGTTTGCCGGCGCGTCCCGCGAGTTGTCCGAAGCGCTGATCGTGAACCCCTATAATGCCCACGCCATGGGCGAAGCCATCAACCGCGCGCTGACCATGTCGCAGAACGAGCAGCGAGAGCGGATGCGGCTGATGCGCGATCAGGTCAAGGAGCGAAACGTCTATCGTTGGGCGGGCCAGATGCTGCTGGCCGCTTCCCGCCTGCGCAAGCAGCAGCGGATCAGGCGATTGATCGCCAAGGGGCGGAGGATTGCACCGGCCAATGCGTGAAACTCCTGCGAGACCCGATCCGATGCCTGATGTGAACAACGACTATGCGCTCTTTCTCGATTTCGACGGAACCCTCGTGGACATTGCCGAACGGCCCGATGCGGTGGCCGTAGATCCGGCCCTTCCGGACATTCTTACCCGGCTGCAGCAACGACTCGGCGGCGCGCTCGCGGTCATCAGCGGACGTCCGGTCGAGTTCCTCGATAGGCGCCTCGCACCCCCTGTCTTCGACATGGCCGGGCTTCACGGGCTCGAGCATCGCATCGCCGGCCGGCTTTCCATGTGCGACCCCGACGAGCACCCCGCCCTGCGCGAGATGGTCGAGCGATTGTGCAAGATTGTTGCGGACAAGGAAGGCGTCCTGATCGAGGACAAGGGTTGCTCGGTTGCCATCCACTGGCGCCTTGCTCCGCACGAGAAGGATTTCGCCCTCGCCACCGCTCACGCGGCCGTCGAGGCGCTAGGCTCTGATTACCGTGTTCAACACGGGAAAGCTGTGGCAGAAATCCTTCCCTCGGCGGCCGGGAAGGGCAAGGTGATCGAGAGATTTCTCCAGGAAGCTCCCTACAAGGGGCGGCGTCCGATCTTCATCGGCGACGATCTCACCGACGAGCACGGGTTCAAGACCGTCAATGCTCATGACGGCCTGTCCGTGCGCATCGGTGCGGGAGACACTGTTGCCAAGGTTCGCCTTGGAACGCCTGCGGATCTGCGACATTGCCTGTCCACGTGGGCTTACGAAGGGACGCTGCCTTTCAGAGGGGATGATTGCTGATATGAGTTCGCTAGACCTTGCCGTCATCGGCAACTGCACGATCTCGGCCCTCGTGGATCGCCGGGCGCAGATCGTCTGGAGCTGCTTTCCCCGCTTCGACGGCGACCCGGTGTTTTCCGCCCTGCTCGACAGTCCCGAGGACCGGACCGACGCCGAACAGAAGGGAATCTTCGCCATCGACATGGTCGGCATGGTCTCCTGTGAGCAGACCTATCTCGAGAACACGGCCGTTCTCGTGTCGCGCATGACGGATTCCTTCGGCAACATTCTCGAGGTCACGGATTTCGCGCCGCGCTTCAAGCATTACGACCGCACGTTCCGTCCGCCAATGCTGATCCGCCGGGTCTATCCGGTGAAGGGACGTCCGCGCATCCGCGTGCGCTTGCGGCCCTATTACGACTGGGGCGGCTGCCCGCCCAGCCTGACCCGCGGCAGCAACCATCTGCGTTTCGTCGGACCGGCTTATTCGCTGCGTCTCACCACGGACGCCTCCGTGTCCTATGTACAGGACGAGCGGCCCTTCGTGGTGGACCGGCCCCTGTCGTTCTTCTTCGGCGAGGACGAGCCGCTCCGGTCCGAGACGGATTCCACGGCCCGTGCTTTCCTCGACAGCACGGTCGATTTCTGGCGCGACTGGGTGCGCTCGCTGTCCATCCCGTTCGACTGGCAGGAGGCGGTGATCCGCGCCGCCATCACGCTGAAGCTCTGCAATTACGAGGAGACGGGTGCCATCGTGGCGGCGCTCACCACCTCGGTGCCGGAAGCGCCGCACACGAAACGCAATTGGGACTACCGCTATTGCTGGCTGCGCGACGCCTATTTCGTCATCCAGGCGCTGAACAGGCTCGGCACCACCAAGACGATGGAGGAATACCTCACCTACATCACCAACATCGTCGACGACATGGAGGCGATCCCCGACCAGAAGGACATGCCGCCGCTCTTCAGCATCACGCGCTCGCCGGATCTGGAGGAGCGGGAGGCGACGGCGCTCGCGGGCTATCGCGGCATGGGCCCCGTGCGCGTCGGCAACGCGGCCTATACGCAGATCCAGAACGACGCCTATGGCAGCATCGTCCTGGCCTCCGTTCACGCCTTCCTCGACAAGCGCCTGATCCGCACCGGCAACCGGGCCCTGTTCTCTCACCTGGAGAAGCTGGGGCAGCGCGCCATCGAGGTTTTCGACCAGCCTGACGCCGGGCCGTGGGAGCTTCGCACCAAGGCGGCCGTGCATACCTTTCCGAGCGTGATGTGCTGGGCGGCTTGCGACCGCCTCATCAAGATCGCCGAGGCCATGGGCCGCGAGGATCGGGCCGCATTCTGGCGCGAGAACGCCAATCATATGCACAGGGTGATCAACGAGCGCGCCTACAATCCCGAGAAGGGCACCTTCGTGTCCTCCTTCGATGGCGAGGATCTCGACGCGACGCTTCTCCTCCTGGCCGAACTCGATTTCGTGAAGCCGGACGATCCGCGTTTCATCGCCACCGTGGAGGCCGTCGGCGCGAAGCTGCGGCGCGGCGACCTGCTCCTGCGTTATGATGTGGAAGACGATTTCGGCCTCATGCATACGGCTTTCATGATCTGCGGCTTCTGGTACGTGGATGCGCTGAACGCCATCGGACGCAAGGACGAGGCGAAGGAACTGTTCGAGCACATTCTGAGTTTGCGCAATTCCTTCGGGCTCTTCTCGGAGGATGCGGATTTCACGACCGGCGAATTGTGGGGGAACTTCCCGCAGACCTATTCCATGGTCGGTCTCGTCAACTCCGCCGTGCGCCTGAGCCGGAGTTGGGAGGAAGCGTTCTGATCGCATTCGGTCGGTGCGGAGTGAGGCAGAAAGGACGATAGGCTTCGATGTTTGCATTTCCTGTTCTGCTCGGAGACATCGGCGGGACCAATGCCCGCTTCGCCGTGCTGCCTGAGCCTGGAGCGACCGTTCAGCTCCTGCCACGCACGTTGACGGCGCAGACGCCCGATCCGGTCGGAGCCATCAGGATCGCGCTCGAAGCCTATGAGGGGCCCGCTCCCCGCTCGGCGATCATCGCAGTGGCGACCCGGGTGGACGCGCCCGCGATCCGCCTCACCAATGCCCATTGGGTGATCGACGCACAGGCCATCGGCAAGGCACTGAACCTGGAGCGCGTCACCCTCGTCAACGATTATACCCCGGTCGCCGCCTCCGTGGCGGTGCTCGACGAGGCCAAGGGCGATCTTGCCCCCATCGGCAACGGACGCCCGGAGCCGGGCACCCCTCTCGTGGTCCTCGGGCCCGGGACGGGTCTTGGCGTGGGTGCCCTCGTCCCGGTCGAGGATCGTTGGACGATCGTGGCGACCGAGGCGGGGCATATCGCGTTCGGCCCTGCGACGGAGGCGGAGGCAGACCTTTGGCCGCATCTGGAGAGGGTCGGGGGACGTGTTTCCGCCGAAGTGGTTCTCTCTGGTCCCGGCCTGTTCCGCATCGCAAGAGCGATTGCCGCCCAGCGTTGCGTGAGCTGCCCCTATACCAAGCCGAACGACGTTCTCTCCTCGGCACGCGAGGGGGACGAACTGGCCCAGGCCGCCCTTGATCTCTTCGCTCGGTGGCTGGGACGCTACGCGGGCGACATGGCGCTGACCTTCGAGTCCTCCGGCGGCGTGTTCATCGCCGGCGGCATCGCGCCGCGCATGGTGGACATCCTTCAGAGCGGCGGCTTCCGGGACGCCTTCGACGACAAGGCGCCGCACGATGCCTGGGCCAGGAAGGTGCCGGTCTACGCCATCGTCAATCCGGAGCCGGCCCTGGAGGGATTGGCCGCCATCGTGTCGAATCCCCGGCGTTTCATCTTCCAATCGCAAGGATGGCAGGCTACCTGAAGGCACTGCTGAAGACGCAAGGGGAGGGCATAAGCCTCTCCCGCGTCGGAACCCTTTTGGTTGCATATGAAAACAGAACAGATTGCTCTTTCGCCTCTCGCCCCTGGGGCGGACCTGTCGTTGACGGTTCAGCGCTTCGGTGCCGAGGGTGCTCGCCCCCGCATCTATGTCCAGGCCTCGCTCCATGCCGACGAGATCCCCGGCATGATCGCGGCACACCACCTGCGCGAGCGCCTGACGGCTCTCGAGGCTGAAGGGAAGATCAAGGGCGAGATCATCCTCGTGCCTTCCGCCAACCCCATCGGCCTCGCCCAGCGGGTGATGGGCGACCATATCGGCCGCTTCCATCTCGCCGACGGCGTCAACTTCAACCGCGGCTATCCGCACCTCGTGCCGAAGGTGGCCGAGCGGGTCGAGGGCAAGCTCACGCAGGATGGGTACCAGAACGTCCGCCTGATCCGCGAAGCCCTGCGGGCCGAGCTGGAGGCTTGGCAGCCGTCGAACGCCGCCGAGGTCATGAAGAAGGCCCTGCTGAGTCTGGCCCAGGAGGCAGACATCGTGCTCGACCTCCACTGCGACTCGGAAGCCGTGGTGCATCTCTACACCCATTCCCGCTCGGCGGAGGAATTCGCCCCGCTCTCGGCGCTCCTCGGCTCCCATGCCTACCTCATCGCCGATGTATCCGGCGACGAGCCCTTCGACGAGGCCTGCAGCCGCCCCTGGGCGGAGCTGGCGGAGCGGTTCCCCGATCACCCGATCCCGTTCGCCTGCCATTCCACGACCCTGGAGTTCCGGGGCGAGCGCGACGTGACCCATGAGACGGGCCGGGCCGATGCGGCCGCCATGGTCGACTACCTGATCCTGCGCGGCGCCATTGCCGGCGAGGCTCCTCGGGTGCCCGAGGCTCTCTGCCAGGCCACCCCTCTGGCCGCCTCCGAGCCGGTTCAGGCTCCCGAGAACGGCATCCTGGTGTTCAGGGCCGAGATCGGCACGAAGGTGCAGGAGGGCGAGATCCTGGCGGAGGTCATCGATCCGCTGACCGGCGCCGTGACGCCGGCTAAGGCGCCCACCGACGGCGTGATGTTCGCCCGGGTCGCCGTGCGCTTCGTCACGAAAGGCATGCGGATCGCCAAGGTCGGCGGCACCACGGCGAAGCGCACGGGCAAGCTGCTCGGGGCGTAAAGTCCGCTGAAACAAAAAAGAAAGGCCGCCCCGAAAGGCGGCCTTTCCATTGTCGGTTCCACGGCCCTGAAGGAGCCGTTCTGAGCATCGGACCCAAAAGTGGACACCACTTTTGGCATCTACTCGATGCTCGTTCTAACCTACGCATCGCTCAATACGGAAAACCGGATTCCACTTTTCCGCGCGATGCGCCGTGCGTTACGCACAAATCTCGGCAGAGGCCAAGATCCAGGTCACGGCAACCGGGGACCGTAGGGTATGACAATGAGACACTGGATCACCTCCTTTCGCTGTTGACGGGAAACCCCCATATGGGGTGAGAAGAGACCAGCAAAAGGGCGGGGCGCTGCGGCGTTCTGTCCCCACCGTCGTTCCCAGAGATTTTTTGACCGCCATGACCGATCTTCCGGCCCCCGTGGGCCGCCGCCGCACCTTTGCGATCATCTCCCACCCGGACGCGGGTAAGACCACGCTGACCGAAAAGCTCCTGCTGTTCGGAGGCGCGATCCAACTCGCCGGCGAGGTGAAGGCGAAGAAGAACCGCGTCTCCACCCGGTCCGACTGGATGGGCATCGAGAAGGAGCGCGGCATCTCGGTCGTGACCTCGGTGATGACCTTCGAGTATGGCGGATGCGTCTTCAACCTGCTCGACACGCCGGGCCACGAGGACTTCTCGGAGGATACCTACCGGACGCTGACGGCGGTGGATTCCGCCATCATGGTGATCGACGCCGCGAAGGGCATCGAGGCGCGCACGCGCAAGCTCTTCGAGGTGTGCCGCATGCGCGACATCCCCATCGTGACCTTCATCAACAAGATGGACCGCGAGGCGCGCAGCCCCTTCGACCTGCTCGACGAGATCGAGAAGACGCTGGCGCTGGACACCGCGCCCGTCACCTGGCCGATCAGCCAGGGCAAGAGCTTCGCCGGCACCTTCGACCTGCGCCGCAACTTGGTCCGGCGCATCGATACGGACGAGGAGCCGACGGAGGTGTCGGGCCCGACCGACGACAAGGTGTTGAACCTGCTGCCGCCGGAGGAGACGGATGCGTGGCAGGAGGAGGTCATGCTGGCCCAGGAGGCCTGCAAGCCCTTCGATCTGCAGGCCTTCCGCGAAGGCCATCTCACGCCCGTGTTCTTCGGCTCGGCGCTGCGCAATTTCGGCGTACGCGATCTCATCGACGCGCTGGCTGCTTACGCGCCGCCGCCGCGCGGCCAGGAAGCCGACAAGCGCCTCGTCGAAGCGGGCGAGCCCAAGATGTCGGGCTTCGTGTTCAAGATCCAGGCCAACATGGATCCGAACCACCGCGACCGCATCGCCTTCATGCGCATCTGCTCAGGCAAGCTCCAGCGCGGCATGAAGGTGAAGCTGGTTCGCACGGGCAAGCCCATGAGCCTGAACTCGCCGCAATTCTTCTTCGCCCAGGATCGCGCCATCGCGGACGAGGCCTGGGCCGGCGACGTGGTTGGCATCCCGAACCACGGGACCTTGCGCATCGGCGATACGCTCACCGAAGGCGAGGATATCGTGTTCCGCGGCGTGCCGAGCTTCGCGCCGGAAATCCTGCGCCGCATCAAGCTGCAGGACGCCATGAAGGCGAAGAAGCTGCGCGAAGCCTTGCAGCAGATGGCGGAAGAAGGCGTCGTGCAGCTCTTCGTGCCGCAGGACGGCTCCGGCGCCATCGTCGGCGTGGTCGGCGCACTGCAGCTCGACGTGCTCAAGGAACGGCTCGCGGCCGAATACGGCCTGCCGATCGATTACGAGCCGACACGCTTCTCCATCTGCCGCTGGATCACGGCGGACGATCCGCGGGAACTCGACAAGTTCATCGAGAGCCATCTGTCGTCCATGGCGCGGGATCTCGACGACGCGCCGGTCTTCATGGCGCCGAACATGTTCAACCTTCAATACGAGGTCGATCGCTACAAGGCGATCCGGTTCTCGGACGTGAAGGACTACCAGAAGAAGGCGGCTTAAAGCATTGCACGCAAAAGCGGGAACCGGTTTTGCGTGCAAAGATGCGTCAAGCCTAAAATCTACAGCATCGGACGTGCGTTCGAATTCACGTCCGATGCTTTGAAACCACCTTCTCCATCGACACGGCTCATTGAGACAAATGCGTGATGGGAATGTGTAGTTCGACGCGCAAACCCTCGCGCTGCCAGTCGTAAGAGATCTCGCCTTCCAGCTGATCCGTCACGCTCTTGCGCGCCAGTTGCGAACCGAAGCCCTTTGAGGCGGGCGGGCCCTCGATGCACGGGCCGCCCTTCTCCTGCCAGACCAGGAATGTCGTGTCGCCTTCCTGCCAGCAGGCGATGATGAGGTATCCATCGCTGACCGAGAGCGCTCCGTATTTGGAAGCATTCGTTGCAAGTTCATGCAGGACGAGCGTCAGGCTGGTGGCCGATCGTGCGCCGACCGTGATCGGCGCGCATTCCATCAGGATCCTGCCGGGCAGGCTGAGATCCCTGTGCGGCGCCAGGATCGTCTCGATGATCGCGGCAATCGTGGTTTCGCCCTCATGCGGGTGTTCTTCCGCGAGAGCTGGGCGAATGAGCTCATGAGCCCTCGCCAGGGCCTGCAAGCGCCCATGCAGCGCTGTCGCCATCTCTTCGGGTGATGCCGCAGTCCTCGCCGTCATGCTCACCATGGCATTCGCCATGGCGAAGAGGTTCTTCACCCGATGGTCGAGTTCCTTTGCGAGAAGGCGGCGCGCCTCCTCATTCGTGCGGCGCTCGGTGATGTCCAGGATCGTGCCGAGCAGGCGTGCGGCTTGCAGCCTGCCGTTCACGGTCTCATACAGCATCCGGCCCCTGCTGCTGATCCAGCGCAAATCTCCATCGGGGCGAACGATCCGGTATTCGATCTGCAGCTTTCCCATCGAGGCAGGGTCCGTGAGGGAGCTGACCTTGGCGACAACCCAGTCCCGGTCGTCGGGATGAAGGGACGAAACCCAGAGTTCGTGGGTGAGCGGTTCCTCTGCGGAGATGCCGAAGATTTCCCTCTGGCGATCCGACCAGTAGATCATGCCGGTCTCGGCAATCCATTCCCACAGGCCGAGTTCGGTCGCCTCGACGGCAAGGGCGAGCCGCTTGCTGTTGATGATCCCCTCTTGAGTCTGCCGGTCTGCTTCGAGCGTGGCACTCACCCGTAGGGTGACGTCGACGCCGAGCGACAAAACACCACTGATGCGATCATCCGCATCCCGCACGGGCAGAAAGGTAATGTCCCAGAACGTCGTCTCCTGGGTCGCGCCGGGGCCGCAAAGCACGTTGGTGATTTGGACCGGTTGCCCGGTCTCGAGCACGGATTGCCGTGGGCCCTGCGTCTGGTCCGTGTATCGGCTACCCAGGGCCTCTCGAAGAGTTTTGCCGATGAGATTGCCCGAGAGCGCGAGAGCGGATCGGAAAATCCTGTTGGCAAAGGCGTAGTGGTGCTCGGGTCCGACGGTCACGCAAATGGCAAGCGGGACGTTCTCCAGAAGGCTCGACAAAAACTCGTGGCTGAGTTTTTTCGCTTCGGGTTGGAAGCGAATCTCGTCGAGGCCATGCGCCCAGGTTCGGAAGGAGCTCACGCCTTGCCCTCTCCGTCATCTGCGGTCATGCAGTGACTGAAGGGCTTAAATTCTAGGAGTCTTCCAAGATAAGGTAACTCTATGTTTAGAGAGGATTTACGCCGCCAGCTTGCGTTCGGCGTAGCGCTCCTGCACCTGTCCGATATCCTCGATGCTCGGCAGGCTCGCCTCGTTGCCGAGATGCTGGATCGCATGGGCCGACGCCGCGCGGGCGAAGATGAAGTGCTCGCGCCAGGGCAGGTCGGGGCGGGCCATGGCGGAATAGACATAGGCGCCATGGAAGATGTCGCCCGCGCCGTTGGTGTCCACCACCGCCTCGCCGGGAACGTTCAGGGCCGGCAGGACGCTCTCCTGGCCGGTCTCGTCGTACCAGACGAGGCCACGTTCGCCCAAGGTCACGCCGCCGATCTTGCAGTCGCGGCTCTTGAGGTAGTCCAGCATCCCGGACGGGCTGAGATCCATCTGTTCGCAGAGACGTTCGGCCACGATGGCCACATCGATGAATTCGAGGAGCTCATGGGTGTTGGAGCGCAGGCCGCCGCCGTCGAGCGAGGTGAGGATGCCGGATTCGCGGCAGATCTTGGCGTAGTGCATGGCGGCGTCCGCCTGGTGGCCGTCGAGGTGCAGGGCCTTGCAGCCCTGGAGGTTCAGCGGCGGCACCGGATGCAGGTAATGGTCGTCGCGGCAACGGACGATGGCGCGCTTGCCGCCCCGGGGCATGATGAAGGACAGGGACGATTCGTGGACCTTCCGGTGGTGGACCGAGATGCCGTACTTCGCCGCCATGTCGATGAACATCCGGCCGAGCCAGTCATCGGCGATGGAGGTCAGCAGGTCGGGCGCGATTCCGAGCTTGGCGCACGCGAAGGCGGCCGTGACCGCATTGCCGCCGAATGAGATCGCATAATCCCGCGCCACGGTTTTCTCGTCCCCCGTCGGAAGCTCGTCCGCCAGGAAGGTCACGTCGATATAGGTCTGGCCCACGAAGAGAGCATGCATCGCTGAAATCGTCTCGGATCTGGATACGATGCCGGAAGTCTTGGACGAGCAGGGCCGATTAGGCAAGCTCTTCCGGGCTAGTGGGCTGGGCGAGGCAGGCTTGCGTGACGGACTGTAAAGGGGTGAGAGGCTCGCCCTTCCTTGTCATCACCGGCCTTGTGCCGGTGATCTCGATTGGAGAAACGCGACGCTTTTCCTTATCGGGATGGCCAGCACAAGGCCGGCCATGACGGCAGAGGGTGTTATTCCTTAAAGAATAAAGCGAAAGGGGGCAGCCCTTAACAGCCATCACACCTTGTTGAGCGTGGCCGCCAGCCGGGCCGCCGTGAGCGCCGCGTCCAGGTCGGTGGCGATGAACTCGACTGGGGCCACCAGCTGCTTCCGGAAGGCGTCGGACAGGACCGGGTGGAGGCGCGCCGAGCCGCCCACCAGGGCCACGGGCCGGGGGCCGAGGCGCTTGATCAGCGCATTGGCGAGACGGGCCAATTCCTCGCCCGCATCTTTCAGGATCGCCAGGGCGGTCCCGTCGCCGGCCTGGGCCGCTTCGCCCACGGCGCGGGCGAGGGAGCCGATCTTGCCGCGGTCGCCGCCATAGACGAAGGATCGGACGATGTTCCAGTCCTGGCCGCCGAGCGCCTTGGCGAGGCAGGTGCCGAGAACGGTCGTCCACCCCGCTCCGGGGCTTTCCTCCTCGGCGCGCAGCACGGCCTTGAGGGCCTCGCGGGCGATCCAGAAGCCTGAGCCGCCGTCGTCGATCAGGTTGCCGCGCCCGCCGACCCGGATGACCTCCTTGTTGTCCGACAGGTAATAGCCGATGGAGCCGGTGCCGCTATAGACCAGGATGCCTTCGCCGAGGGCGAAATAGGACAGGTAGGCGATCCACATGTCCTCCGCGACGAAGACCTTGTCGGGCGCGAGCTCGAAGGTTTCCGCGAACAGGGCCCGCATGGTGGCCTCGGCGGGGGTGTCGCGGGTCAGCCCCGTGATGCCCGCGATGATGCCGAGAGGGCGGCCCTGCTTCATCACCGCCTGGGCCATGTCGAGGACGATCTGCCGGGCGCGCTCTTCGGCGGCGGCGGAGAAGAGGTGGCCGGTCAGGGGAGCGACGGAGCCTTGAGCCATGCATTGCCCGCTCATATCCGCCAGCCGCCAGCGCGTAGCGGTACCGCCCGCGTCGATGCCAAGCCCCAGCCCCATGACCCGTCGCCTCTTGTTTCAGCCGGCTGACCGGCCGGCCCTTATGCAGTCCTGGTGAAGTCTGCCAGGGCTTTGCGCAGATTGCCACCGTTTCGCTCGAGCGCGCCGCGCGCTTCAGCCGGGCTTGCCCCGAGCGCGATGAGAACGGCGGTCTTCAGGTCGCCGTCCGATTGCCGGATCGCCTCGATGGCGGTGGCGTCGTCGCAATCGGTGATCTGCGCGACCATGATCTCGCTGCGCCGCCGCAGCTTGGCGTTCGTCGCGCGCATGTTGACCATGAGGCCGCGATAGACCCGGTCCATCCGGACCATGATCAGGGTGGACAGGAGGTTGAGGATGATCTTCTGGGCCGTGCCCGCCTTCATGCGGGTCGAGCCGGCGACCACCTCCTCGCCCGTATCGGCGAGAATCGGGTGCGAGCAGGCATCCAGAAGGGGCGTGTCGGGATTGTTGGAGATGCCGATGGTCTGCGCGCCGCGCGAAGCGGCTTCCTTCAGGGCCGCGATGGTGAAGGGCGTGCGGCCGCTGGCCGCGACGCCGATCACCACATCGTCCGGGCCGATATTGTTGTTGCGGATTCCCGCGATGCCTTCCTCGACCGAATCCTCGGCGTTTTCGACCGCCTGCATGATGGCGCCCGTGCCGCCGGCGATGAGATAGACCACCCGGTCGTCGGGCCAGTTGAAGGTCGGGGGCAGCTCCGTTCCGTCCTGGACGCCGATGCGGCCCGAGGTGCCGGCCCCCGCATAGACGAGACGCCCGCCCCGACGCAGGCGCTTCACCGCCTCTTCCGCCGCGGCCGCGATGGCCGGGAGGGAGGGCCGGACGGCGGCCACCGCCGCGAGCTGGCCTTCGTAGAAAGCCGAAAGGACGTCGAGGCTCGGCCAGGTATCGAGATCCTGGTAGCGGGTGCTGAAATGTTCTGTCGCCATTGTGCCAACTTTCTTCCAGACCAATATAGGACCAGTTGACGAATCTTCACAACGGCCCGCGCGGACCCGGATAGGGGCAGCGATCAACTTTTTGTCGGCATCCTTAAAGCCGCGAGTTCCCATCAAATAACGCGATCACCTGCTCGCCCGTTGCACGGCGCAATTGCAGGATCCCGCTGTCCTTGTGACGGCTCGGATGGACGCGGTTGGTGAGCAGCGACCAAGCGAGGCCGCGCTCGAAATCGAGCCATAGACCGGTGCCTGTGAAGCCCGTGTGACCGATACTGTCGGGCGAACAGGAATCGCCGCCATGCCAGCCGGGATGGAAGCCCTCCCAACCGATGGTGCGCTTCTCTGATTCGCGTGTACGGATGGCCTTGATGGATTCGGGCGAAAGGGCGGAGCCGTCGAGAAGTGAATGGGCGAAATCGAGCAAGCCGTCGATGGTGCCGAACAGGCCCGCATGGCCCGAGGCGCCGCCGAGAGCGAAGGCATTCTCGTCATGCACCTCACCGCGAACGACACGCCCGCGCCACGTATCCTTCTCGGTCGCGGCGCAAAGCTTCGGGTCGGGCCGGAACGAGAACCGTTCCGGCAAGGGTTGATCGATGAGCGCCTGTCCGGTGATGCGCTCGATGGCGATCCCGAGCAGCATGAAATTGATGTCGGAATAGACGGGAGGCCCGCTTTGCCAGATGCGCTGCAGGATGAAGGCGCGCAGGGTGTTCGGGTCCTGGCCGTAGGTGTAGAGCGGTTCGACGGCCGGCAGATGCGTCTGGTGCGCGAGACATTGGCGGAAGGTGAGCCGCCGCTCCGCCGCGTTCATGTCGTATTGGCGCAGATCCGGGATGACCGTCACGAGAGGATCATCGAGCGAAATCCGGCCCGCTTCCACCAATTGCAGAATGCGTGTCGTCGTGAAGATCACTTTGGTCAGGGAGGCGAGGTCGAACCATGTTCCACGGGAAACATTTTCGCGTTCCGGCTCGATCTGCGCGTATCCTGCCCATTGCATGGCCCGCTCGCCTTCGGCCGTAACGATGCCGAGCACGGCGCCGGGAATCCTGCCGTCGCGAACGGAGGCGGCAGCGGGCGCGAAAGCCCGTTCGATCAGGGTCGTCAGGGACATGGCCGGTTCACGCTGCCCGATTCAGTTCACCGCCGGGCATCGGATGCGGCACGCCAGTCGTCGTGGGAAGGCTGAGCGGCAGGCCGAGTGTGGAGCGTACTGCCAGATAGCCGAAGGCCTGCGCCTCGAGGAAATCGCCGTCCCAGCCCACGGCCTCGACCGGATCGACGGGCACGCCCAGTTCCGCGTGCAGGCACGTCATGAAATGCGCATTGCGCCGCCCGCCGCCGGTGACGAGCCAGCGCTGCGGCGCACACGGAACGTGGCGCAGGGAGGCGATGACGGACTGGATCGTGAACTCCGCCAAGGTCGCGGCGCCATCCGCATCGGACAGGGTTTCCACGCCCTTCGCGCGGGCATGGAAATCCTGACGGTCGAGGGATTTCGGGGCAGGGCGGTCGAAGAAGGGATTGAGCATGAACTCCATGACGAGCTTCGCATCCGCCTTGCCGGAGGCCGCGAGCTGCCCGTTCTCGTCGAAGCTCAGGCCCCGGCGGCGCAGGATGAAATCGTCGAGCAGAGCGCTCGCCGGGCCGGTGTCGAAGGCGATCACCGTATCGCGGTCGATATAGGTCACGTTCCCGACGCCGCCGAGGTTGAGGATCATGAGAGGTTGCGCAAGTTCGCTCGCCAGGGCCCAGTGATAGAGCGGCACGAACGGCGCGCCTTCGCCGCCCGAGGCCACGTCCGCATGGCGGAAGCGATACACGGTGTCGATGCCGAGCGCCGCCGCCACCCGATCGCCGAGGCCGAGCTGCCGCGTGAAGCGGACCTCCGGCCGGTGGTAGACAGTCTGGCCGTGGAAGCCGATCAGGCTTACGTCGCCGGCGGGAACGCCGGCTTCCGTCATGAAGCGCCGGATCGCCGCGATATGCGCGTCCGTCACCGCCCGTTCGAGATCCTCCAGCGGCTCGCTCTGCGCCCGCTCCGGCTGCGCAATGAGCGCCTGGAGGGTTTTTCTCAGATCCTCCGGATAGGAGAAGGTCCGCCCCGGCCCCGGATTCACGACGGTGTCGCCGTCCGTCTCCACGATGGACACGTCGATGCCGTCCATGGACGTGCCGCTGATCACGCCGATGGCTTTGACGAGGGGACGTTGCGACATCTGATGCTCCGAAGTGGTTCGATCTTGCGGCAAAACCATAGCACAGGCGCTGAACTGGTCCAGAGTGGTATGAGATTGGACCATGACAGGCTCCCGCCGATGGCCTATAAATCCCCGGCGGCTTCCAAGGGAGAAAAGACGCATGGTCAGGTCAGCACTGCGCAGCGCAATCGGTGCAGGTTTCATGGTGGCGGCGATGGCCTCCGCCTCGGCTCAGGTTCTGGAGATCGGAGCGGATAACGGCCCCACGGGCCTCGATCCGCATCTCATCACGGCTTTTCCGAGCTTCATGGTGGTGAACGGCAACATCTACGAGGGCCTCACGGCCGTCGACAAGGACCTGAAGATCGTCCCGGGTCTGGCCGAATCCTGGACCGCCGCGCCGGACGGCAAGGGCTATACCTTCAAGCTGCGCCAGGGCGTGAAATTCCATGACGGCTCCGCCATGGAGGCCAAGGACGTGGTCGCTTCGCTCAACCGCGTGCTGAGCAAGGACATCGCCTCGCCGCTCGCGAGCCGCCTCTCGGCGATTGAGAGCGCCAACGCGGTCGATCCCACGACTGTGGAGCTGAAGCTGAAGGAGCCGTCAGCCGCGCTCCTGAGCTCGCTCGCCACCATCGCTATCGTGCCGGGCAGCATGGAGGCGAACAAGGACGCCCTGCAGAAGGCGCCCGTCGGCACCGGCCCGTTCAAGTTCCAGGAATGGCAGCCCAACGGCTTCATCCTTCTCACGAAGAACGAGGCCTATTGGGACAAGGGCATGCCGAAGCTCGCAGGCCTCAAGTTCAACATCGTGCCCGAATCGGCGACCCGCCAGGTCGGCCTGACCAACGGCCAATACGCGCTCCTGCCCAACATCGACGCGGCCACGGCCCTGCAGCTCAAGGGCAAGCCGAACGTGAAGCTCTCCGAGACCATGGATCTCGCCTACACGCTCATCGGCATGAACGTGTCGAAGCCGCCCTTCGACAATCCGAAGGTGCGCGAGGCCGTGAACTACGCCATCAACCGCCAGGAAATCGTCGACGCGGCCCTCTTCGGCGCCGGCGTCCCCGGCGGCCCGCTGTCGCCGGCCCTGAAGAACTGGGCGCTCGATGTGAGCAAGTTCGCCTGCTACAAGCCGGACCCTGCGAAGGCGCAGGCGCTGTTGAAGGAAGCGGGCGTCGCCACGCCGGTTTCCGTCACCATGAAGGTCCTGCCGCGCCAGGACATTAAGGACATCGCCCAGGTGGTGCAGGAGCAGCTGAACAAGGCGGGCTTCAAGGTCGAGCTCGTGAACCAGGAGCAGGGCCAGTTCATCCAGGATTGGCGCAACAGCAACTTCGACCTGTTCGCCTCGATTAATGCCGGCCAGCCCGATCCGGACGATTACTTCTATCGCACGTTCCGCACGGGCGGCTCGACCAACGTGTTCAAGTATTCGGACGCTGAGATCGACGGGCTGCTCGACCAGGCGCGCACCCTGCAGGATCAGGCCGCGCGCAAAGCCGCCTACGACAAGGTGCAGCAGAAGCTCGCCTGCTCGGGCCCGGTGGCGCACCTGACCTACGGCACCCTGTTCTCGGCCATGAACAGCAAGCTGCAGGGCTTCGAGACGATGCCGAACCGCTCGCTCCTGGTGCTGCGCAACGCATCCTACTGATCCATCCGCCATCATCCCGGCGCCGCCTGCGCGGCGCCGGGATCTTTGTTTGAAGAGAGCCCGTCCGTATGAACCGCGTCCTGCTCGCACGCCTCATCGATCTCGTCATCGTTCTCTTCGGTGTGTCGATCATCGTGTTCCTGATGATCCGGATGATCCCCGGCGATGCGGTGGCGATCATGCTCGGCGCGAACACGGAGATCACCCCCGAGCGCATGGCGGAGCTCAACCGCCGTGTCGGGCTCGACCGTCCGATCATCGAGCAATACCTGCTCTGGGCCGGTTCGGCGCTTCGTGGCGATTTCGGCACCTCGCTCTGGACGGGCCGACCGGTTTCGACCGAAATCCTCCTGCACCTGTGGCCGACGCTGGAGCTCACCTTCCTGTCGCTCCTCGTTGGGGCGGTTCTCGCCGTGCCGGTCGGCTGCCTGATGGCGCAGACGCGCGGCGGCGCGGCCGATGTGGCCATGCGGGTTTCCGCCATCGCGGGCCTGACGATCCCGTCCTTCTGGCTCGGCATTGTGCTGATCCTGCTTCTCTCCAGCTGGGCGCCGGGCTTCGCTTCGCTCGGCTACGTGCCCTTCTCGGAAGATCCCGTCGGCAATCTCCAGCGCATGGTGCTGCCCGCCTTCGCCCTGGCGCTGCCGATCCTCGCCAATCTCTCGCGCCTCGTGCGCTCGGCCATGCTCGACGCGTTGGGGCAGGATTATGTGCGCACGGCCCGGGCCAAGGGGCTGCCGGAGCGGCGCGTCGTCTACAAGCACGCCCTGCGGAATGCGCTGATCCCGTTTCTCACCAGCGTCGGCATCATGACCGGCTATCTGCTCGGCGGCGCCATCGTGGTCGAGCAGGTCTTCGCCATTCCGGGACTCGGCCGCCTGATCCTCGGCGCCATCGCCGAGCGCAATTATCCGTTGATCCAGGCCACCATCCTGGTGGTGACGGCAGGCTTCGTGTTCGTGAACTTTCTCGTCGACTTCCTCTACATCGTGGTCGACCCGCGCGTGAGGGCCTGAGTCGTGAAGCAACTGGCCAAGAACAAGCTTCTCGCCTTCGCCGTCATCCTGGTGGCGCTCCAGCTCATCCTCGCCATCGGGGCGCCGCTCTTTGCGCCCTACGACCCCATGGCGCAAAGCGTCGCACGGCGCCTGCGCCCGCCATCCTGGCTCAACTGGTTCGGCACGGATCAGCTCGGACGGGACGTGCTGACGCGCATCCTCTACGGCTATCGCACGTCGCTCATCGCATGCCTCATCGCAGTCGGCATAGCGCTGCTGGTCGGTGGTGCGCTCGGCCTCGTTGCCGCCTATTACCGCGGCTGGCTCGACCGCGTCATCATGCGCATCATGGACGTGCTCTTCGCCTTCCCTGTGATGCTGCTCGCCATCGGCATCATCGCCGTCCTCGGGCCCCACACCTACAGCGCGGCCGCGGCCATCGCGGTCGTCTATACGCCGATCTTCGCCCGTCTCCTGCGCGGACCGGCGCTCGTCCTGTGCGAAAGCGAATACGTGGCGGGCGCGAAGGCCATCGGCGCCTCGGACGCGCGCATCATCTTCCTGCACATCCTGCCGAATCTCGCTTCGGTCATCCTGGTGCAGACGAGCCTGCTGCTCTCCGCCGCCATCCTGGTCGAAGCCTCGCTCTCGTTCCTCGGCCTCGGCACGCAACCGCCGACGCCGTCGCTGGGCCTGATGCTGTCTGAAGGCCGCAACTTCCTCATGCTCTCGCCGTGGAGCGCGATCTTCGCCGGTTTCGCTATCCTGTTCCTGTCCTTCGGGTTCAATCTCCTGGGCGATGCCTTGCGCGACACGCTCGATCCGCGCCTGCGGGGCCAATCTTGATCGTGCGCTCCGCCGAGGCCGAAGACATTCCGGCCCTGGCGGCCATCGCCGAGCGATCCTATCGGTCAGCCTTCGCGGATATCCTGGAGCAGGACGTGCTCGCGGGTCGGGACGCCGCATACTTTGCCGAGCGGTTCACCGCCTCATGGCAGCGCATGCTGGTCGCGCTCTCGAGCGGCAGTCCGATAGGCTTCCTGCTCATGACCGATGGACATATCGACATGCTGTTCATGGATCCCGATGCGAGCGGCAAAGGCGGCGGTGCGCTCCTGCTCCGCGAGGCCGAAGCGCAAGGTGCGAAGAGCCTGGAATGCTTTCACGACAATCACGCAGCGCGCCGGTTCTACGAGCGGCATGGCTGGCGGATCGGACGGGAGTACGAACGTGAGTTCGCAGGGCGATGCCGCCACTTCGTGCTTTATGCCAAAGACTGAAGGCTCGGCCGGCGCGGCCTTGCCTTGGTTATAAGGTTCTCGACCGGAATTCGGATGCCTCCAAGCCAACCATTTCAAAAGTTTACCTGCCAATCCGGCAAGCATCCAACAGGGCTGATCCACTGTCAGGCTGACGCGGTCCATTTCACGACCCGAAGTTGCCGCCTAGAATACGGACGATAGGCCGATTGATGAAAGAATAGATCTTCTTGGAGGTCGGACATAAGTAGCTTCTAACATGGCTGGTTCAAGAATCGAAGGCCTGGAGAACGACCTAATAGTAAGTGTATAAAGTGTTAGCCAATTTTATATAGATCTATGTTAAATTATTCTCTCTGAGCATTTGTTATTTTCACCTTTTCGCCATCTTTGAAGGCAAAATCGATTAAACTAGATAAATTTCCTGCGTTACCAAAGTCTGTGGAGAGAACTCATGTTCCCACATATTTTGTTAGACAGAATAATGGTCGATCCAGTGGCGACCTTAAAGTCCAGCCTGATAGTCGGTCATCTGATCGGCTTGGTTTTTGGGCTGGGAACGGCAACATTGCTCGATATCTTCATATTCAGATTCGTTCTTCCGTATAAGATCAGCAAAGATCACTACGACATTATTCTTCTGTTTTCGAGAATCGTTGCCTTTGGCTTGCTGCTTCTTTGGATAACCGGGTTGGGATTCCTCGTCTTCTACAGCTATTTTGACCCCGTCAAGCTGTCGAACCAGAAGGTTTGGGCCAAGCTTGTCGTTGTGGGCGTCCTTACCCTGAATGGAGTTTTCATCCACCGAACCGTTTTGCCGCTGATTCATGATCACATCGGGCGTCCGATGTTCGATGGCTTAAGCCCAAGCCAGCGCTTCCTGCTGCTCACATCCGGTGCAATCTCCGGAACGTCTTGGTATGTGCCGTTCGTCCTTGGCGCATTCCCTCAATTCAACTTCCTGCCGGCGCTGCCGCTCGTGCTGATCTATATGGTCGTTTTGGCGGCTACGATTGCGACGACGCAAATCTTTGCACGGGCGGTCACGCCTTCCGAGCCCGCGCTGATGTCCTCTCGCGTGGAGGATGCAGCCGGAAAGCCGTTGGCTGCCCTTTCCGGAGGTAATCCTGCCGTACTCACTTCACAGATTTAGCATCCTCGGAGTCGATTGTTCGCGTGATAAAGCTACTTCCACTGGCGTGGAATCAGCTCTCATCTTTGCTGAGCTGCATTTCCGAAGACCAACCGGGTCTACTCCGCCGAAAATGCTTTCGATGCGATGGCGAAAATCGCTGGCAGCCGGGTCGGATATTGCAAGAACCAAACCGCTTTAAAGTGAGATAACCCGCCCCGTCCTCACCGCTTCGTCGGCGGCCAGCACGATACGGAGCGACCGGACGGCATCGTTCATATGATCAGTCAGATCCAGGTCCTCCTGGATCGCCCGCAGGAGGAAGCGCTGCTCGCGCTCGCACAGGGCGTCATGGTCCGGCTCATCCGTGGTGCTGATGCGCTCGTCCGCCTTCGCGAAAGTTCCATCGTCCTTCAAAGCCGCGTGATGCAGCAGGATCTGGTTGGTCTTGGTGTGGGCGTTGATATCGTCCGAGCGGATCTCGCCGACCGTTTCGGCCATGACGATGCTCACGCTTCCCTTCGGCCCGATCACGTCCTTCACGAAATAGGCCGTCTCGCTCATCATCGGGCCCCATCCGGCCTCGTACCAGCCAACCGAGCCGTCATCGAAGGTCACATGGAGATGGCCGTAATTGTACATGCCGTCCGGCATGTCCCCCGTCAGGCGCGTGCCGACGCCGTGGACCTGCACGGGCTTCGCCTTCGTGATCTGGCACATCACGTCGACGTAATGTACGCCGCAATCGACGATGGGCGAGAGGGATTGCAGCAGGCGCTTGTGCGCGTCCCAGGCGGCGCCGCTCGATTGCTGATTGAGGTTCATGCGAAACACGTGGGGCGCTCCGAGCGTCCTGGCGATCTCGATGAATTTGATCCACGACGGATGGTGACGAAGGATATAGCCGATCACGAGCTTTCGCCCGGTGCGCATCGCCGTCTCGACCACGCGCTCCGCATCCGCCACATTGTCGGCGAGAGGCTTCTCCACGAAGACATGCGCACCCGCTTCCATGGCGCGTATGGCGTAGGGCGCATGCGTGTCGGACCAGGTGTTGATCGACACCACGTCCGGCCTCGTGGCCTCAAGAGCCTGCTCGAAATCGGAAAAGCGCGGAGCATCTCCCAAGGCGGCCGGAAGCTCCATGTTGTCGATGTTGCGCGTGCAGAGCCCCGCAATCTCGTAGCCGTCGATCCGGCTATAGGCGAGGGCATGGGACAATCCCATGTTCCCGAGCCCGACCACGAGAACCTTTTGTGCGCTCATGAAAAACCCCGTTCAGTTGCTGTTGCCCCCGATCCAAGTGTGGCGCACGTGCAGGCTTTCGTCGAGGAGGACGAGGTCGGCGCGGTAGCCGGGGGCGATGCGGCCGCGTTCGTGATCGAGTTTGAGGAACCGGGCCGGGACCAGGGAGGCCATGCGCAGCACGGCCGGCAGGCCGAGCCCGAGCCGGTGCACCGCATTGCGCACGGCGCTCGCCATGTCGAGATCCGAGCCCGCCAGCGTGCCGTCGTCCGTGGTGAGCCGGCCGTCCCGGCGGTGGATCCTGCGCCCGTGCAGGGCGAAGCCGGCGAGATCCGTGCCGGTCACCGCCATGGCGTCGGTCACCAGCATCATCCGCTCCGGGCCCTTGGCCGCAATCGCGATCCGCAGCGCCGCATCGCTCACATGGTGCCCGTCGACGATCAGGCCGCACCAGGTCTCCGGGCTGTCGAGCGCCGCCCCCACCGGGCCCGGATCGCGCCCGGCCAGCGGCGGCATCGCGTTGTAGAGATGCGT